>NZ_WBKP01000064.1 GCF_009602465.1 Cumulibacter manganitolerans
CGAACGCCAACGCCGGCGATCACCCACGCCCGCCGCCACCACCCGGCCAGCCCGGCCACACCGACAGGCCAGCCGCCGCTCGTGAAACATCGAGGCTAGCGCGCTCGGGCCCCCAGGCCGCTACCCTTGGCGGCTCTGTACGGCCCCCCTCCCCCACCACGCGGGCTCTTCTCCGGTGTTGAGCGCGGCCGGCAGGCCGCCCTGTTGTGGCGTCCGGTGCGAGCGTGCGGGGAACCGCGATGACACTCTCGCGGCGATCAAGTCAACGTTGGATCTCTCCGGTCGCCCGCGCGACGACCAGGCGAACACCGCACCGGCGTCCGCGGCAGGCAGCGGTGCGTTCGAGACCGGAACGTTCGCGCCAAGGAACCGGGTTGGCTGCGCGCGGCGTTGAGCTAACCTGCCCCTCGTGTGTGGGGTTGGCCGGCCGTGCCATATCCCGACCGCGAGAACTTTGCTGCGAGAACTCTGCTGCCGTCGAGCTCTGAGCTGCCTTGCGCAACCGAAAAAGCGTCGGCCGCCGAACTCTCCGCCCCAGGTCACCAAGGCGCCGCGTGATCCCGGTCGACACGACCCATGCGGTGACGACGCGGCCCCCTTCCACCCAGACAAACCGTCTTAGTAAGGTAAGCCTCACTTAAGCTACCACATCGAAAGGTCTTCCATGCGTCGCTCGTTCGTCCTCGCTCTCGCGACCCTCCCGCTCGCCTTCGCCGCACTTTCCGCGTGCAGCGAAGACTCATCCACCGACGCATCGCAGAAGCCAGCGGTCGCCGATGGGGTGATCAAGCAGTACGAAGTGCTGGCCGACGAGGTCGCCGAGAAGGGGCAGACCGTCAAGTCCGGACCGTGGACGGTCCATCTCATTACCGAGGCGGCCGAGCCTTGGCATGAGGTGCCGAGCGGCGGAGCGAGCAAGTTCCGCGAGCCGGCGGCCGGGGAGACGAACCACATCGAGATCATTCCGGTGGAGACTTCGACCGGCCGAGTCATTCCGGACGTCCCGATAACGCTGGAGGTCCTCGACGCCCAGGGCGCCGCGATCCAGAAGCTGGACCTGAACTTCTACTACTCGACGTTCTTCCACTACGCGAGCAACTTCTCCATCGCGGAGCCCGGCACCTACACGGTCCGCGCCACCCTCGGCGTGCCCGCCTTCAATCGGCACGGCGAGGCGGCCGAGCAGCCGCCGCTGTCTCAGGGCGCGACCGTCGAGTTCACGAACGTGCACTTGGGCCCAGAGAAGTGACGCCAACGAACGCCCCGCACCAGGAGACCCCGGAAGGGATCTTTATGACACCCGCTCGCCATCCAGATCACCTCCGCTCCTACGGGGTGGCTGTCTTTCGGGTCCTCGTCGGGTTCCTGTTCGCCAGCCATGGTGTTGCGTCGCTGTTCGGGCTCTTCGGCGGTGCCCACGGCGGCGGTACCGTGCCGGTCGGAGCATGGCCCGGGTGGTACGCGGCCGTCATTCAGGTCGTGTGCGGGCTACTCGTTGCCGCTGGGTTGTTCACGCGCCCGGCAGCGCTGGTCGCTTCGGGCTCGATGGCCTACGCCTACATCGTGGTCCACCAGCCCGTCGCCTTGCACCCCCTGCAGAACAACGGCGAGTCGTCGGCGTTGTACTGCTGGGTGTTCCTGCTCCTGCTGTTCACCGGGCCCGGGGCGTTCGCGCTTGATCGCAAAATTGGCCAGATCCGCAGCCCGCAGGCGGTCTAATCGACCGGCTCATGGTCGAGCTGCCGTAGTTCGGTGAATCGACTCGCCTGCGGAGTCGGCGGGCTTGGCCGTGTCCGCTGGTGCTGTCGGCGTGAGGGGTAGGTGCGACCGTGAGGGAGTCCCCGGCCCGGTGCCAGTGCGAAGGCCGACGGCCGAGCTCCGATTGGGCTCTTGCCGGAGGCCGCCAGCCCTGTGGTGGGCAGCGGCGGGCCCGGCAACCGTCGGGGGGTGGGTCGCCGGGCCCTCGGTGCGACGCTACGGGATGTAGCGGCCTGGTTCACGGATTCAGCGCGGCCGCGATGGCGGTGATGGGCTCGCCTGCCTTGGCCCGCGTCCACGCTTCGCCGCACGGCTGCAGCCCGGCGGCCCGCAGCGCGGCAGCGAGGGCCTTGTTATCAGCAGTGGCGGCGGCCTTGGCTGCTTTCGTCGATTCCTGCACGCTCACGTCCTTCGCTCCGTTGGCGACGGCGGCGACCGCGTCGAGGACGTGCGAGGCGCGCTCGTACGCGATCGCGACCCGCTGCGGGTCGCGGGTCCATTCCGCGGCGTAGCGGGCGGACCCGCGCGCAAGGTCGCCTTGCCCGTAGGCGGTCAGCAGCCCGAACGCGACCGCTTCGGCTTCGGCTTCCATGTCGCCGCGGTGGTCGCCGGCGTAGGGCCGCTCGTCGGTGGCTCCGTGCAGCAGCGCGTGCGCGATCTCGTGCGCCAGGGTCTCGACCGCGGCCCACCCGGCCAGGGCGCCGTTGATGGTGATCGCGCGGGCCGCGTGCGCGGTGGACCCGCCCGCGGCGGTGTCGCGGGGCGAGCGGGTGACGCTCCAGCCCTGCGCGGTGATCCACGCGGCCAGCCGCTCGAACACGTCGCGGGCCTCCCCCGCGGGCAGCTCGGGCGCCGCGTACGCGGCCGCCGCGGTCTCGCCGTGCTCGTTGGTGACATCCTGCGCGCGGTAGGTGCGTTCGATCTTGAAGACGGTCTTACGCACCGCGCCGGCGGTGTCGTTCGGGCACTTCTTGCCCGTCTCCGGGTCGACCCAGACGGGAATGGGCCGGGAGTAGATCGCCAAGGCCGGCCCGTGCGGGGTGAATCCGCGCCTGCGCCACACGTACGCGGGCGCGATCTCCTCGGCGGCGGCCTGGGTCGCTGCGGCGAACGCGTCAGCGTCGTTCATGCCCGCACCGGCGAACCGGTCCCACAGCTGGCTGAGGATGAGTGCCTGGTTGTTCGGCGAGTAGGCCGGGTGCCCGGCGCGCAGCCGCAGGGCCCGCGCGGCCATCGCCGCGGGCCAGCCGGCCGGGTTCTCCATGAACGCGGCTGCCTGCTGCGTGAGTGCAGCGCGGGTGGCGGTGTGGTCGATCGTCTGCTGGCTCATGAGGTTTGCCTCCCGGCGGTGTGGGGCGTTGATGCCCGGCAGGCCCTGGCGCCTGCCGCACTGCCGATCAGCCACCGAAGCGAGGGCCCCGCGGCCCAGGGACAGCGCAGCTGAGGCGCCAGAAGATGTCCGAGGAAATAAGCCACCCCTCCCCCGCGTTCGGGCCGGGGCGAAGCCTCCTTGGCCCGAGCCGGCAGGCATCGGTGGCGCCGAGGATCTTGTGGGGCCGCGCCCTGGGTGGTGGGTGCGCAGGTGGTAGGCAGCCACACACTCGGTGAGCGAGCAGAGCCGACGCAGGAGGCGGCGCGAGCGGGACAACGCTTGACCGAGCGTGAGCGAGGACCGCGCGGCGTCGGGCTCGTCGGTGATGCGGGCGCCGGCGCGCAGTGCCCGTTGGCCGGCGGAGGGTTCACAGCGGTCGAGGTTTGCGAGAAGGCCGAACGCCGAACGCGGGCAGCTGCTTGCCGTACTGGATACGCGCCCCGCAGCTCGTCCCGGCCGGGCTCCGGGCGGACCTGAGTTGCTCGGCGAATTATTCAGCGACGGCCGTCCTCGCCGGCGTTCCTTGCCGGCGGAAGAGGCGAAGCTGCCGGCAAGGGTCTCGTCTGAACGCCGAGCACCGTGCACAATCGTCGGTAGGAATAGTCTCGTGAGCAGCACGGACACGACGCGCGGCTCTGGAGAGACGATGCGCAAACCCACCGCGCTTGTCGTGGACGACGCTACTTTCATTCGGGAAGCCTTTCCCGTCCTCATGCCGCAGCTGGACGTACGCGGCGCCTTCCCGACCGCTGAGGCCCTGCTGGTCTCGCGTCGGCGCGCCGACGTCGTTGTGCTGGAGCTGCAAGAAGCCCAGAAATGCCCCGTGGAGCTGCGGGCAGGCATGGCCGCGTTGCGGACCTTGACGCGGGCCGGGTACGCCGTCTGCGTCTACACGCAAGAGCAGCGGCCGTTCGTGCACGCCGCTTGCCTGGCCTCCGGAGCCGTCGGCGTCGTCTCGAAGTCCGCTCCCTCCCCTCTCGCCCAGGACGCGTTTGTCGACGTCGCCAACGGGGGCACCGAGTTCCCGCCAGAGCTACTCGCCCGGATTCAGCAGCTCAGTGAGCGCGGAGGGCTCGGACTGCTCTCACCGCGCAAGCGGCAGATCTTCGCCGCCCGCGCGCGTGGAATGTCGATCACCGCGATCGCTGCGACGTTGCTCGATGAGCCCGAGGCGCTGGCCGTTGAGGAATGGCACATCACCGGACGGTTGGTCCGCGAGTTCCTCTCCTACGCCTCCCTGGCAATGATCAGCCGCCAGCTCGGCCTCGATCCTGAGGACTTCGCTGACATCTGGCCCATCCCGTTCACCGACACCATCGACGAGCCGCACTACGGCACCCTGGACACGCCCGCGGCGGTCGACCCGCACGCCTAAGCGGTACCGGGTCAGCAACCGTGTCACTGCCGCACGACTCCCGCGCTCGACGGTGGACCGATAACAGCGAGGGAAATCTCGACGTGGTGCTGCCGTGCGATACCCAGCGCTTCTCCGATGGGCTCACGCCACCGGTTCACCGGGCTGGGGTCGCCACCGTTGATGCCCCCAGTGACTTGGCGATTCATGTCCGGCGTGCGTGCAACCGAAAGACACCGGACCCATAACCACGCCGGCGTGGGCTGAGGGTCTCCCGAAGCCTCGTTAGCCATCCTGTGGCCGTCGAGCTCCACTTCGACAGCGCACTTTCCGCGAGTGGCTTCTTGCGTCGGCGGCAGAAGCCACGCGCTGCGCTAGACGGTGAAGTACTCACACTGCACGAGCTGGCCGGTGCCCGGGCCCTGGTTGTACACGTAAAGGCAGACCTCGTGATTGCCTGCCGCGAGTTCATATCCTTCCTCGCCGATCCAAAGATCGTAACCGTGTTTTCCGGTGATACCGGGCGGATTGAGATCGGAGTAGTCGAGGTCGGCGATCCAGTCTGGGTAGTCGATTGGCATCAGCTGTCCGTCGAGGAACAGTCCGACACGCACCGGCCAGGTGACATTCGGGTCCCACGCGACGCCGTAGACAAAGAAGTCTGTGAGGCCGTTGCTATCCGGATCCTCTGCACTGAGGTACATGACTCCCCAGGGGTCGCTCGCCGCAGTATCGACGGTGACGTCGGCGCACTCGATCCAGGCGTTCTGGCCGAACCCGATATTCGCGCCGAGGACGCAGATCTGATGGCTGCCCGAGGTGCTCGGCGAGTACATGTACCCGAAGGCATGGTTGCCGAATACGCCGTACGGGTAGAGATACGGGCTCGCCGCGTTCGAGACGAAGTAGGCGATCGGTCGGCCGTTGTCGAAGATCCACAGGCCCAGGGACTGTTGTGGGTTGGAGTCATCGAGCAGCCACCCATTGATGCGGATCTGGTTCTCGGGAGTGTCCACCATGATGTCGCCGCGCGGGTCCTTCTGCGCGACGTAGACATTGAAGCACGAGATGATGCCGCTCTGCCCGGGGCCGATGTTGCCGCCGAACATGCAGATCTGGTGCTGACCAGCGGTGGGCGCCTGAACCGCGCCGAAGACACCGACCGAGGGCAGGCCGTAGGGGTCAAGCTCTTGGCTGCGCAGCTGGGCGATCTGGTAGGCGACGACCGTGCCATCAAGTGTGTAGAAGGTGGTGACCTTCTGCGAGAAGTCATCGCGATCGAACGCATAACCAGTGAAGTAGATCAGTCCGTCGTTCGCGCTCCATGCACCGAGGTAACCCTCGGGATTGTTGCCGGCGGCGGACGTCGCCTTCGCCTCGCTGGTCGGGGCCGCCGCCGAGGACGTCGGCGCCTGCGAGTTCGGCGCGGACGTCGAGGGGGCCGGTTTGCTGGATGACGTCGCAGTGCTCGTCGACGGGGATGCCTCCGCCGTGGGGGTCGCGGTCGTGGCGGTCGCGGACGTCGGCGCGGGACTGGCGGAGGTCGGCGAGGCGGTGCCTGGGGCCGGAGTGCTCGGCGCGGCCGAGGAAGTGGAACCATCAGCGGCCGCACTGCTCGGGCCGGCCGTTTCGGCGTGCGCCGCGGTGCTTATCGACGCCGCGGCCAGAAGGCCGGCGGCGGTGAGCGTCATCGCCCGGCGCACGCGCGCACTGATGGTAGACATGGGCCGTCCTAAAGAAGTTGAACCAAGAAGTCCTGTGAGGCACACCCAGTCCTCACGGCGCATTTACATCATGAACGCGGGGATATAAGCGCGACAGATACCGTGATCACGATCACGTATCCGTGCACCTTCGCGTCTGCGGAGGGCCGCCCTGAGTCGCGGATGCCGCACCGTGATCGGCCGGCGCGCCGCTCCGTCGACGCATCCACATAGAGGGTCCAGGCGTGGATGACGACCCTGCCTGGTCCTGCCTCGCCGGCGCTGATGTCGCCCTGCGATCGTGATCCGTCGGCCGTTGGTGATGCCCCCGTCTGGCGGTCACTGGTTCGATCCCGAGCCGATGTTGAGGCATAGGTGCACACCTCATGCTGGCCGCGCTTGCTCGGCTGGTAGATGTACTCCAGGTTCCCGGCCTCGTCGGCGTTGGGACTCCTGCAGCGTTGCTCGCCGGACTGCTGCACCCGACGACAGGTCGCTGCGTGATGTCGCTCACACAGCCGCGCCCACACCGGTGCGGTCGGCGCACAATCGGGCGCATGTAAAGCTCACGTGGGGCAGCACGGGGCTCTCACGCCCAGCTCATGGAGCGACCATGCGCACGCCCACCGCAGCGATCGTGGACAACGCGACCTTCATCCGCAAGGCCTTTCCCGTCCTCATGCCGCAGCTGGACGTGCGCGGCGCGTTCACCACAGCAGGCGCCCTGCTCGCCTCGCGGCTCGCTGTCGATGTCGTCGTCCTCGAGCTGCCCGATAGCCAAGAAAGCCCGCTCGAGGAGCTACGCGCAGGCCTGGCCGCGCTGCGGACCCTAGTGGGTTTCGGGCATGTCGTGTGCCTCTACACCCACGAGCAACGACCCTTCGTGCACGCCGCCTGCCTCGCCTCCGGAGCCGCCGGCATCGTCTCCAAGGCCGCCCCCGCCACGACCGCCCAGGACGCGTTCGTCGAGGTCGCCAGCGGCGGCAGCGAGTTCCCCACAGAGCTGCTCAGCCGCCTCCAGCAGCTCAGCGAGCACGGCGGGCTCGGCGTGCTCACACCCCGCGAACGGCAGATCCTCGCCGCCCGAGCACACGGACGACCCATGACCGCGATCGCCGCGCTCCTCGACGAGCCCGAAGAACGCGCCGTCACCGAATGGCGCGCCACCGCACAGGTGCTTCGCGAGTTCCTGTCCTGCGCCTCCCTCGACATGATCTGCCGCCTGCTCGACCTCGACCCCGAGTACCTCCCCGACATCTGGCCCACCCACTAGATCTTGCAGGCGGCACGGACGGGCGGTGCGGTTAAGCCTGACCCGAGCCCGTCAAGATTTCTGTGCATGGGCCGGTCATGGCGGGTAGGGGTAGGTCCGGGCGGATCGCCTTGAGTTGGTGGTGTCTAAGCCTGAGACGGTCGCGGGTACCCGACGCGGGTGGCGCGGGGTCCACCCCTTACTGCCCCCAGGCAGCGATGCAGGCGATGGCCGCTGCGCCGGGGTCCTGCGCCGCCATGATTTCTCGAACGAGCGCCACCCCGGCGATGCCGGTCCGCGCGAGCGAGGGAATGTCGTTCAGGGTGACATCGCCGATGGCCAGCACGGGCAGACGGGTATCCGCAGCGCGCTGCAGATACCCGTCGAGACCCACCGCCGGACGGCCGACGTCCTTGGTCGGCGTGAGGCGGAACGGCCCACAACCCAGATAATCCGGGCGGTCGCCGCCGCGGCGACGTTCGGCCTCGCGAATGTGCTCGAGAGTGCCGGCCGTCAGCCCGATGATGGCGTCCGCACCGAGCAGCCCACGCGCGCCGGCCACCGGCAGGTCGTCCTGACCGAGGTGTACGCCGTGCACGGCCACGCCGCGCCGACGAGCGACGAAGGCGACGTCTGCGCGGTCGTTGACGAGCACCCGAGTGCGCGGCGACACCGCATGAACAGCATCAGCGACCGCGGTGAGCAGTTCCAGCAGTTCCGCGGCGGATGCTTCTTTGCAGCGGACCTGCACGACGCCCACCCCGGCCGCAGCGGCCGCCGCCGACGCCGTAACGGTAGCCCGGTCCGAGCCGGACGTTACGAGCTGCACGCGCCAGTCGATCTGGTTCATCGCAGGTCCACGGCCTCAGCGATCTCATCGCTGTCCACGGCATGCAGCGCGTCGAGCAATCCGATGCGGAAGCTGCCGGGCGGGAGGTCACCTGCACGTTCCGCCGCGACAGTCAGCAGCGCGGTGGCAGCGACCACCGCACCCAACGGGGTGGCCCTCGGTGGCGGCTTCGGCCCGCTGATCGCGGCCACACATGCGGCAGTGAGCCCCCCGAGGAGGCAGCCGGTCCCGGAGACCTTGGTGAGCATCGACCGACCGCTGGCGACGCGCACGACCCCGTCACCGTCGGTGATCAGGTCGACCGGCCCCGAGACCGCGACCACGCAGCCGGACTGGGACGCGAGCCGCCGCGCCGCGACGGCCGCCGCCTCAGGAGTCACGGTGCTGTCCGTTCCACGCCCACTTGCACCCCCCTCGATCAGCGTGAGTACTTCCGAGGCGTTGCCGCGGACGGCGGTCGGCCCGAGGCGAAGCAGTGCCCGGGCCATCGGGGTACGCACCGGCGCGATTCCGATTGCGGTGGGATCGAGAACCCAGGGCACGCGGTGAGCGCGCGCCTTCTCGACGGTCGGCCGGATGCCGGAGGTGGCGTCGCTGCTGAGAGAGCCGAGGTTGACCAGCAGCGCGTCGGCGGTCGTCACAAGCCGCGGCGCCTCCCGCCGGGTGTCGGTCATCATCGGGCGAGCGCCGGCGGCGAGCAGGCCATCAGCGACCAGGCCCTGGCTTACAGAGCCGGTGATCGCGTGGACCAACGGCGCGCTTTCGCGCAAGGCAGTCAGCGTCGCGGCGACCTCCGCTCGCATGCCGTCCGTCATGACCCCTCACTCACCAGGGCAGGAGTCCGCTCGGTATGACGCGTCTGCACAGCGAGGCTCTCGACGTCCCGATCGAGGACGTCCGGTCCCAGGCGAGGCCCCAGGGCCCCACATGCAGCGACGAGCGAGCCCGAGAAGGCCAAGACCGCCACCACCGCACCGTCATGCCCGAGCGCCTGTTGCACGGTCGGCAGCCACCACGGCCACAAGGCCGGCGCGACGATGGACAGCGAGTACGCCGTCCCGTAGCCGGTCGAGCGGACGGACGCCGGGAACCGTTCGCACAGGTAGGCACCCACCGGGCCGTACCCGCACACCGTAACCGCCTGCAGAAGCACAGCGCCGAGAACTATCGGTATCGATCGGGTGCTGAGCGTGCCGAGCCACAGCACCGGGGCGGCGATCCCGGCGAGCACCCCCCACCCCACGAAGAAACGGCGCCGCCCGAGCACGCTAGACGCGTGACCGGTCAGCGACATGACCACTGCCTGCGCGACCGAGGCAGCTCCCATGACCAGCGCGACCTGGCCACCATCGAGCCGAAGGTCCACGGCCAGCCGCCCCGCCAGCAGGATGACGACCATATTGGTCATCAGCCACAGGCCACTCATCAGGCCGAACATCTGCCAGAACGCGCCGGCGTACCGGCCGCCGAGCACGGCGCGTAGACCGCCCGGCCGAGCGCCGCGTTCGATGCCAGCGACGGCACTGTGCCGTTGGGCTTGTGGGGCGTCGGCGACGCGCGTCGAATAGTAGACGAGCAGCAACAGGCTGGCGGTCCCGCCGGCGAGGAAGGCGAAGCGCCAACCGTACGCTGCATATTCTGGGCGCCCCAGCACCGCTATGAGGGCCGTGGTAGCGAACGCGATCGTCGATTGCGCCCAGGGCGCCATGGACATGATGAGGCCGGAAAGCAGACCGCGGCGGCGGGGCACCGACCACTCCATCGCCAACGGAATCGCTGACGTGTACTCACCGGCGAGGAACGCGCCGCCTACGAACCGCAGCAGCACTACGGCGCTTATCGCCCAGGCGCCGATGAGGTGGTGGCTGGGCACCGCGGCGATGGCCAGGCTGGATGCGGCGGTGCCGGCGATCGCGATCTTCGTCGTCGCGGTCCGCCCGAGCCGGTCGGCGATCCGGCCGAAGATCATCGCGCCAAGCGGCCTGCCGAGCAGCGTGGCCACGACGACCAGGGCGCCGGTGGTCACCCCGGCGCGTGGCCCCGCCAAGGAGCTCAGCGCGGGCGCGAGCGCGACGACGGGCAGAAAGATGTTCACCTGGTCGACGAAGTTGCCCACCACACCCGCGCGGACCGCGGCGCGCCCCGGCAGGGGCAGGCCCGGTACCAGGCTCATGCCCGACCTGCCGCATCCTCGCTCAGGTACACGCTCGCCCCGAGCTCGATGAACTCCCGGGACTTCTGCGCGAGGCCCTCCTCCACCACCGCTCGCTGTGCCGCGGCCGCGCCGTACGCGTCCCGGATGTCCTGGCTGATTCGCATCGAGCAGAACTTCGGCCCGCACATCGAGCAGAAGTGCGCCGTCTTCGCCGGCTCGGCCGGCAGCGTCTCGTCGTGGTAGGCCATCGCGGTCTCCGGATCGAGAGACAGCGCGAACTGGTCATGCCAGCGGAACTCGAACCGCGCCTTGCTCAGCGCGTCGTCACGGACCCTCGCCCGCGGATGACCCTTCGCCAGGTCCGCCGCGTGGGCGGCAATCTTGTAGGTGATGACACCGGTCTTCACGTCGTCGCGGTTGGGCAGACCGAGGTGCTCCTTCGGGGTGACGTAGCACAGCATCGCGGTCCCGTGCTGGGCGATGGTCGCCGCGCCGATCGCGGACGTGATGTGGTCGTAGCCCGGCGCGATGTCGGTCACCAGCGGCCCGAGGGTGTAGAACGGCGCGCCGTGGCACCACTCCTGCTCCAGGTCGACGTTCTCCTTCACCAGGTGCAGCGGCACGTGGCCGGGCCCCTCGACCATGACCTGGACGTCGTACGCCCAGGCCCGTTCGGTGAGCTCACCGAGGGTGCGCAGCTCAGCGAGCTGCGCGGCGTCGTTAGCGTCCGCAATGGAGCCGGGGCGAAGGCCGTCTCCCAGCGAGAACGCGACGTCGTAGCGCGCGAAGATCTCGCAAAGCTCGTCGAAGTGCGTGTACAGGAAGGACTCCTGGTGGTGGGCAAGGCACCACCCGGCCATGATCGAGCCGCCCCGCGAGACGATGCCGGTGACCCGGTCCGCGGTGAGCGGCACGTACGCCAGGCGCACGCCGGCGTGGATGGTCATGTAGTCCACGCCCTGCTCGCACTGCTCGATGACCGTGTCGCGGAAGATCTCCCAGGTCAACGCTGATGCGTTGCCGTCCACCTTCTCCAGCGCCTGATAGATCGGAACCGTTCCGATCGGGACGGGGCTGTTGCGCAGGATCCATTCCCGGGTGGTGTGGATGTCATCGCCGGTCGACAGGTCCATCACGGTGTCGGCGCCCCAGCGGGTTGCCCAGGTGAGCTTCTCGACCTCTTCGGCGATCGACGACGTGACGGCGGAGTTGCCGATGTTGGCGTTGATCTTGGTCAGAAACGCCTTGCCGATGATCATCGGCTCGGACTCGGGGTGGTTCACGTTCGCCGGGATGATCGCGCGTCCGGCCGCGAGCTCGTCACGCACCAGCTCGGGGCTGCACCCTTCGCGCAGCGCGACGAATCGCATCTCCGACGTGATCTCACCGCGACGCGCGTAGTGCATCTGGGTCACCGTCCTGCCGTGTGCGGACCGGAGCGGCTCGCGCCGCGGTCCCAGCCAGTCGGTGGACGCCTCGCCACGCCGAACCGCCGCCCGGCCGTCGTCCGCAAGACGCCGCCCGCGACCCCGGTAGGTCTCGACGTCATCGCGGGCATTGATCCAGTCGGCGCGCAGGGCCGGGAGGCCGGAGCGGGGATCGGAGCCGGGGCCGCACGTGCGATAGACCAGCACGTCCTCGTTCGGAACGCCGCCGGGGCTGTCGGACAGCTTGATCGCCGTCATCGGGACACGCACGTCGGCGTCCCCGAGAATCACGGCACGGTGCTGGGGATGAATTTCGGGCATTTCCGGGGTACGCATTGCTAGCGCCTCCTCTTCCTTCGCCGGCATGATCCGGACAGGTTCGAACGGTCCGGACGGCGTCAGTCCGATCTCAGCCCGTGCCCGGGCTCCCGTGGGTGCGACCGATAGTAGCCACCTCGCTAGGGTGCTGTCATGCCAGACCCGAAACGGCACCCGACACGACCACCGGTTGCCCTGTCGATCGCGGGTTCGGACCCTTCCGGCGGCGCCGGTATCCAGGCGGACCTGAAGACGTTCAGCGCACTCGGCACCTACGGCACGTGCGTCATCACGGCCCTGACCGCACAATCAACGCGGACCGTGACGATGGTGCATCCGATCCCCGTGCCGGTCGTCCGCGAGCAGCTGACGACGCTCGTCGAGGACGTGCGGATCGACGTCGTCAAGGTGGGGATGCTCGGCTCGGCAGAGCTGATCGAGATGATCCACGACGTGCTGACGGATGGGCCGCTGCGCACCACACCGGTGGTGCTGGACCCCGTGATGGTCTCCAGCGTCGGCACGCCCCTGCTCGCCGCGGACGCATTAGCTGCGCTCAGGGCGTTGGTGAGTCGCGTCGACGTCGTTACGCCGAATCTTCCGGAGGCCGCTGTCCTGCTGGACGAGCCCGCGGCGGCGTCCGTATCCGAGATGCAACGGCAGGCCGAGCGGCTCGTCGGCGCCGGTGCGAGTCGAGTGCTGCTCAAGGGCGGCCACCTTGAGGGTGAGCGGTCGGTCGATGTCTGGCTCGACTCCTCCGGCGGTGCTGTCACGCGTCTCTCCGCGCCACGGGTGGCCACGCGGGACACACACGGCACCGGCTGCACTCTGAGCTCGGCAGTGGCGGCGTTCTATCCACGGCGCGGTGACTGGTTGCCAGCCGTACGCGCGGCGAAAGAGTGGTTGACCGGCGCGTTGCGCCACGGGCCCGTCCTCGACATCGGGCACGGTCCCGGCCCGGTCCATCACTTCTACGAGCAAACCCGCTGGCACGAAGAGCCCGCGCCGTAGGCCACAACGCCACGGCGGACCCATGCAACTGCCACCCGCTTCACGCATTGCCCCACTCGGTGAAGTCCGTCGGTGCAGAATCAGCGCCAGCAATGGGGTCACGTCGTGCAGCACGCGGCAGCACGCATGACCCATGGAGTGATCTTGGCCAAGCCCACAGCAGTCCTCGCGGATAGCACTCAGTTGATCCGGATCGCATTTCCCCGTCTCGTGCGAAGCCTCGACGTACGCGGCGCCTTCGAGACGGCAGACGCCCTGCTCGAAACGCAACAGCAGGCAGACGTCGCCCTGCTCCAACTACACGGCCCCTTGGAGCTGCGCGCAGGCATGGCTGCGTTGCGGACGCTCGTCTGGGCGCTACTCACCCTCGGCGTCGGGTGGCCGGCAGCCACCATGCGGTGAGCACGGGGCCGACGCAGCCGCAGATCAGCACCTCGGGCCGAGGATGAGCCACCCGAGCTGCAGCGCTCAGTCGACGGGTACCAGACCGTCGCGTGATGGCGGCGATGCTCGTGGACGCCGCCGAGCAGGGTGTCGCGCTGATCCGAGCTCAAGGTCGACGGTGGGATGATCGCGAACGACGCGCTCATGCAGTTCCAGGCGGACATCCTCGACGTGTCGGTGATCCGGCCGCACGTGACCGAGACGACCGCGCTCGGTGCGGCGTACGCGCCGGCCTGGCGGTCGGGTTCTGGTCGGGCAAGGACGAGATCCGCGCCAACTGCGCCGAGGACCGTCGCTGGAGCCCGACGATCGATCCGGCGCTGCGCGCGAAGCTGCTGCGCGGCTGGCACAAGGCGGTCACGAAGTCCTTCGACTGGGTCGACGACGGCGTCGAGTAGTCGTGCCGGCACGCACCCAGGAGACCACCACCCCTCCACGATCGTCGAGCGAGGGCGAGGGACGGCCCCGACGTCGAGCCGCCGCACCGGACGCTACCGACGGTGGTGCCACCGGGCGCGGTGGGTGACCCGGTCGAGCCACCCACCGCCCGGGTGAGAGCTACCACTTGCCGTTGGAGCAGGAGCCTGCCTTGAAGCCGGGATGCGGATTGCCCTGCTGTCCCGGCACGCATTGCTTGTCACCCGGGCCCGGCTGATCAGCGTAAGCGGCGGTCGCTGCGGTCATGCTTCCGAAAGCCAGGAGTGCTCCGGCTACCCACGTAGTTGCTTTGCGCACTGATCTTCCTTTCTTCGCGGTGCGACGCTGCTGCGTCCCACGACCAACTTCGGCACTTGCGTTTCGGACGTTATCGGATCGGGCACAGTCCCACCACTGTTTCGGCTGGTCACGGCGTGGATTCGAGCTCGGACGAGTCGCTGGCAGGCGGTCAGAGCCAGTCGGGATAGGGGCGCAGACTTCGCAGCGCTCGTCGGTCGCCGTTGAGGGTGACCTCCAGTGCATCCAGCGGGGCGACGTCGATCGCGCCGTAAGACGTCCCCGGGGCACCCAGCACCACCAATGCCGCCACGCGAACCACGTCGGCAGATGTCACGACCACGTGCAGCCCGTCAGCAAAACCTCGCCGTAGCCGTCGATCGACCCGCTGCACCACCTCGTCCACCGACTCACCGCCTGGCGGCGCGGACTGCGGCGCCGCGATCCAGCCGGCGATCTCTGCCGACGGGAGGTCTGTCAGACACTGCCCGGACCAGTCGCCGTAATCACGCTGTCGCCACGCCGGCTCGGGCCGCGCATCGAGCCCCAGAGCGCGAGCGGTAGTCACTGCCGCCGAGAACTCGCCCCTCTCGGCCGCACGAACGCGGCGCGCTGTGGCCACTACGCGATCTCCGCCCGTCGCCTCGTCGTCAGGGTGGGGCAGTCGCATGTCACCGGGAGAATGCGTCGGTGCGCTTGCTACAACAAGGAGGCGAGTCGGCAACCGGAGTCCTTATTCATGGGGACGGTTTCCACGACGTTATCCATAGATCGATCTGTCGGGATCGTGGCCTCGCAATCCGATACCCCGCCTTGCTTATCGTGCGCTACTCTTCACCGGATACCTCTCGATGGGAAGCCGGTGGGATTCCGGCGCAGTTGCGCTACTGTGAGACGTCTTGTCGAGCCAGACCCCTTCGTGAGGCTTCGTTCATCAGGTATTGGGACGCACAATCCCATCGAGCGAAAGGCCCGCCATGACGGCTACCACAATTGACACCCGCGCGATCTCAGTCCCGGGGATCGACCGAATTCCGGTTCGTGAGCTGGTGCCGTACCTGATTTTCTTCGGGATCGTGGCTGTCGTGGCGATGTACTTCGTCGGCGTAGAACAGGGCGTGTTTTCCGTGTTCTCGGGCGCGACCGTCCACGAATGGGTGCACGACGGCCGGCACCTGCTCGGCTTCCCCTGCCACTAGCAACGCGGCGCCGCCGCGGGTCACACTCCTCGGGTCCGACTGCCCGATCGCGGTGGCGCCCAGTTCTTCCTGCGGCGGACGAATTGGCAGATCATTTGCGGCGGGGAGTCGGCCGCCCGTCCGCTGCCGCGCGTACTGGCCGAGATTTCCACACTGCTCGCCGTCTGGGTCCGATCCTATATATACCGAGGTTTGCTTCATTGTGACTGCGCGCTCCTTTCTTGTTCGCGGACTGCTTGCCGGGCTCCTTGCCGGAATGGTCGCCTTCGGTGTCGCGAAAACCATTGGTGAACCGATCGTGGGTTCGGCCATCGCCTACGAGGAGCAGGGCGGTGGCCACTCCGGGGAGCATGGCGGGGACGGCCCCACCGCGGAATCCGAGCCCTCCTCGTCAGCGGACGACTCAGCGACGGTCTCCCGCTCCTCTCAGTCGACCTGGGGGCTCCTCACCGGAACCGTCCTGATGGGAATCGCTCTGGGCGGTCTCGTCGGCCTGCTCAGCGCCTTCGCCGTGGGCCGCGTGGGGTCACTCGGCCCAGGTGCATCCAGCGGTGCGGTCACAGCGCTGGCCTTCGTGGCGCTCTACGGAGTCGTGTGGTTCAAGTATCCGCCTGGGCCGCCGGGCATCGGCAACGACGCCACGCTGGGCGCCCGCACCGCTGAATACTTCGGCATGATCCTGATATCCATCGCGCTCCTTGTTTTGGCGCTCGTCATCACCAAGCGCGTCAGTTCGCTCGCCTTCCCGACTGCTGGAGTGGCCGGCGGCATCGTCGCCTTCGTCGTGCTGGCCGTCATCGCGGGTCTTCTCATGCCGCCTGCCGGCCGGGCGCCGAGCAACTTCCCACCGAACACTCTTGCGGACTTCCGCGCTGCTTCCCTTGCGATACAGCTAAGCCTTTGGACGACCATCGGCATAACCATCAGCGTGCTCACCGATCGCGCGTTCCGATCCACGACGCGAGCGGCCTAGACA
>NZ_WBKP01000065.1 GCF_009602465.1 Cumulibacter manganitolerans
GAGCACCTGGCCGACGCGCTCGCGCGGGTGGTCGCCCCGCACGGGCTCGACGCGCGCGCCGAGGGCCCGTGCATCGTCGTGGACGGGCCGGCCGTCGACCCGTTCGAGACCGGTCGCTACGTGGGGCAGCTCGTGGTGGCGCTGCGCGCCGAGGGGTACGCCGCCGCGGTGCGGCGGACCGGTGACGGCGCCGTCCTCGAGGTCTCGGCCGCCACGGCGTACCAGGGGCTGCCGCGATGAGCTTCGAGACACTGCACGCCGACGCGACCCGCGCGCTGGGCGGGTGGGCGCCGCGCGACCCCGCCCAGGAGCCGCTGCGCCAGGCCTATCTCGCCTATCTCGCGGCGATGCCGCACGCGATGATGCGGTCCTGCGCCCCCGGGCACCTGACGGCGAGCGCCGTCGTCGTCGATCGCTCCCGCCGGGCGACGCTGCTCACCCTGCACCCGCGGATCGGCCGATGGGTGCAGCTCGGCGGGCACTGCGAGGACGGCGATCGCACGCTGCGCGACGCCGCCGCGCGCGAGGCGCGCGAGGAGTCCGGGATCGCGGGGCTGCGGGTCGCCGAGGAGCCGCTGCAGCTCGACGTCCACCCGCTGACCTGCTCCGGCGGGGTGCCGACCCGGCACCTCGACGTGCGCTACCTGGCGCTCGCGCCGGACGGCGCCCGCGAACGGATCAGCGACGAGTCCGACGACCTGCGGTGGTTCGGCTTCGCGGAGCTGCCCGACGAGCTCGATGCGTCGACGCGGCGGCTGGTCGCGGCCGCGCAGCGGGCCGTGGACGCCCTGGACGCGTAGCGCGCCGCCACGCTGGGAAGCCGGGGGCGGCCGTGACCGCCCGCTCGCGGTGGGTTCTCCCCCGCTGTCGGCCCGATAGTGGGGTACAAGCCACCGCGAGAGCGTGACCGGGGCGAAAGCCACCGCGACCGCCCCGGCGTCCGGGCGCGGCGGCGGGCCGCGCTAGATGTCCCGGAAGTCCGGAACCGTGCGGCGCGGTCCGCGGCGTGGCTTGCCGATCCGGGCCAGCTCGATGAGCCGCACCACCCGGCCGCGGTGCGGCCGGAACGGCTCGAGCAGCGCGGCCATCCCGGCGTCGTCGACGGGCGCGCCGGCGAGCGCGACACCGACCGAGGCCGGGATGTGGTAGTCGCCGAACGACGGGTGGTCGGGCGAGCCCCACGCCCGCTGCGCGACCTCGGCCGCCGTCCACACCCCGATCCCGCGGATCGACTGCAGCCGCGTGGCGGCGTCGTCCGGGCCGAGCGCGCTGAGCCGCTCGATCGCGGCGGGACGCGCGGCCACGAGGCGCAGCGTCGTCCGGTGCGCGCGGTCGACCCCGGCGCGGTGCCAGGCGGCGTCGTCGAGCGCGCGCAGGACGTCGGCGCCCGGCGGCACCCGCAGGCGCTGCGGTGCGGGTCCCGGAGCGGGCGAGCCGTGATCGCGCAGCAGCTCGCGCCACGAGCGGAACGCCTCCTTGCCGGTGATCTTCTGGCTCAGGATCGCCGGGACCAGCGACTCCATGACCAGGTCGGTGCGGGCGAACCGGACGCCGGGGAACCGCGCGTGCAGCCGGCCGATCAGCGGGTGGGCCGGCCGGAAGGCGGTGGGATCGTCCTCCAGGCCGGCCAGCCGGCCGGCGCGCTCGGCGACCCAGTCGGCACCCGGTCCCCACGCCCGCACGACGAGCTCGGCGCCGGTGGCCGCGAACAACGCGGTCGCGGCACCGTGCGGCGTGCCGAAGGCGCGCCAGATGCCCCGCTGGTCGGCGACGTACGCCGGATCGCCGGTGCCGTACCGGAACGGAGCGAGGGTCCGGGCCAGGTCGAGCCGCGACGACAGCAGGACCCGGACCGTGCGGTCCGGGTCCTGCGTGCCGTCGGGGTGCCTCATCGGAGCATGCGGGCTAGCGGGGGGCCATCCGCAGCGCCGCGTCGAAGCGGACCGTCTCGCCGTTCATGTAGTCATTCTGCGCGAGGAACAGCGCGACGTCGGCGTACTCGGCGGGCTGGCCGATCCGGGCCGGGAACGGCACGCCCGCGCCCAGGGTCTTGCGGAACTCGTCGCTGACCCCGGCGAGCATGTCGGTGTCGATGATGCCCGGCGCGATCGAGTTCGCCCGGATGCCGACGCTGGAGAGGTCGCGCGCCAGGCAGATGGTCATCCCGGCCACGCCCGCCTTCGAGGTGGCGTAGGCGATCTGGCCGATCTGGCCCTCGAACGCGGCGACGGATGCGGTGGAGATGATGACGCCGCGGGCGCCGTCCGCGTTGTAGGGCTCGGTCTTCGCGATCGCGTCACCGGCCAGCCGCACCATGTTGAAGGTGCCGACCAGGTTGATGTCGATGACCTTCTGGAAGGACTCGAGGTCGTGCGGGCCGTTCTTGCCGAGGGTGCGCTTGGCGTAGCCGATGCCCGCGCAGTTGACCAGCACGCGCAGCGGCCGGTCCTTGCTGGTGGCGTCGGCGACCGCGGCGGACACCTGGTCGCTGTCGGTGATGTCGGTCTTCACGAACGTCGCCGCGCCGCCGAGCTCCTCGACGAGGGCGTTCCCCTTCTCCTCGTTGAGGTCGACGATCGTGACGAGCGCGCCCTTGTCGACCAGCGCACGCGTGGTCGCGGCACCGAGGCCCGACGCGCCGCCGGTGACGATCGCGGCGACTCCGGACAGATCTAGCATGGTTTTCCTTTCATGGTGCGAGACCAGCCGTGGATCGGCTGGTCACAGGAGGTCGTCGCGTCCCCGCGACTTCCACAGGTCTACGGCTTCCTTCACCCGCTGCGCCTCCGAGCGCCGGACGACGAGGATGGCGGTGGGGGTCTCGACGACCACGACGTCGGGGACGCCGACGACCGTGACGGCCCGGCCGCTGGCGGTCGTCGCGAAGCTGCCGGGCGAGTCCAGCAGCAGCGTGTCGCGGGGCTGGGCGAGCCGGTTCCCTTCCAGCAGGCCGATCTCGGCGATGGTGTCCCAGTCGCCGATGTCGCTCCACCCCATGTCGCCGGGCACCATCGCCACCCGGCCGCGGGCGGCGGCGCCTTCGACGACGGCGTGGTCGATGCTGATCGACGGCATCCGCGTCCACACGTCCTCGAGGAGGGCGCGGGCCCGCGGGGTGTCGCTCGGCCAGAGGTCGGCGACCGGCTGGACCAGCCGCGCGATCTCCGGCACCTGCCGGCGCAGCTCGTCCATGAGGTCGGCGACCCGCCACACGAACATCCCCGCGTTCCAGACGTACTCGCCCGAATCGAGGTACGCCTGGGCCGTCTCGGCGTCCGGCTTCTCCTTGAAGGAGCGGACGTCGACCGCGTCCCCGATGCCGAGGGCGGCGCCGCCCTGGATGTAGCCGTAGCCGGTCTCGGCGCGGGTCGCGGTGACGCCGACGGTCACCAGCCTCCCGGTCTCGGCCACCGCGATCGCGTTGCGGATGGCCGCCCGGAAGGCGTCGCCCACGGAGATCAGATGGTCGGCCGCGAAGCTGCCCATGACGGCGTCGGGGTCGTGGGCCTCGATGATCGCGGCCGCGAGCGCGATCGCCGGTCCGCTGTTGCGTCCCGCCGGCTCGACGACGATGTTCTCCGCGGGCAGGTCGGGCAGCTGGGCGGCGATCGCCTCCCGGTGCGCGGCGCCGCACACGATGTAGGTGCGCGCCGGCGGGGCGAGGGGCTCCAGACGCGCGAGGGTGAGCTGCAGCAGCGAGCGCTCGTCCGGTCCGAGCCGGTGCAGGAACTTCGGCGAGCCCTGCCGGCTCAGCGGCCACAGGCGGGTGCCGCTGCCGCCGGCGGGGATGACGGGGTAGAACGTGCTCACCGGTCTTCTTCCTCGTGGCGCTGCTCGAGCGCGTCGGCGCTGCGCTGCGGCGGTGCTCCCCCGCGGACGGTGGCCGACCGCTGCGCGACGGCCAGCCGGAGGGCCAGCCCCGCGCGGACGGCGGCGCGCACCGGTGCCCAGCGTAGGCCCGGATGCCGGTGCGCGATGTAGCGGTAGGCGCTGTGGTGGTGCTCGGCGACCATCCGGCCGGGCTCGCGGTCGGCGGCGTGCCCCTGGTGATGGGTCACGACCGCGGACGGTGCGTAGACGACGTCGTACCCGGCGTCGTGCAGCCGCGCGCACAGGTCGACGTCCTCGAAGTACATGAAGTAGCCGGCGTCGAAGCCGCCCACCCGCTCGAACCCGTCGCGGCGCAGCAGCATGCAGGACCCGGAGATCCAGCCGGTGCGCCGTTCGCCGATGGCCTGGGCCTCGGCGCGGTAGCGGCGCGTCCACGGGTTCGTCGGCCAGACCGGCCCGAGCGCCGCGTGCCCGATCCCGAGCCCGATCGACGGCAGCAGCCGGGCGGACGGGTACAGGCCACCGTCCCCGGTGACGATCGCCGGGCCGAGCGCGGCGGCGTCCGGCCACCGCGCGGCCGCCCGCAGCAGCTCGTCGAGGGACCCCTCGCCCCACACGACGTCGGGGTTGGCGACCAGCACCCACGGGGTCGCGGCGCGGCGGGCGCCCAGGTTCGCGGCGGCGCCGAACCCCAGGTTGCTGCCGGCGTGCACCAGCTCGGTGCCGGCGCGCCGCGCGGCCCGCTGCGGCGCACCGTCCGTCGAGCCGTTGTCCACCAGCACGACGGGCGGGCGCACCGCAGCGGCCCGATCGAGGGAGTCCAGGAAGTCGTCGAGGTGCCGGCCCGGGGAGTAGGTGACGACCACCACCGTGACGTCGCGTCCGGTGGGCGTCGCGGTCACCTCGGGCCATCCAGCTCGAACAGCCGGCGGATGACGTCGCGCGCGACGTCCAGCGAGAAGTGCTGCTCGACGTTGCGCAGACCACCGTCGCGCAGCCGGTTCCACAGCTGCTCGTCCTGGTAGCCGCGCACGATCTCGGCGGCGAGCTGCTCGGCGGAATCACCGATCAGCACGTCCTCGCCGGCGCGCAGGTGCATGCCCTCGACCGCGATGGTGGTGCCGACCACCGGTTGGCCGTGTGCCATGGCGAGGTTGATCTTGCCCTTGACGCCGGCGCCGCTGCGCAGCGGCGCGACGCTGAGCCGCACCCCGTTCAGGTACGGCTCGAGGTCCTCGACGTACCCGTGCACGACGACGCCGGGACGCTCGCCGAGACGGCGGATCTGCTCGGGGACGTCGGCGCCGATGACGTGCAGGACGACGTCCGGCAGGCTCTGCTGCACGAGCGGCAGCACGTCGCCGACGAACCAGGTCACGGCGTCGCTGTTCGGCGGGTGGCCGAACCCGCCGACGAACATCAGGTCCCTGCGGTCGGCGTACGGCGCGCCCGGGCCGCCGATCTCGTGGACGTTGGACAGCAGCGTGATCTCGCGCCCGGGAGCGTCGCCGGCCAGCACGTCGATCTCGGCCTGCGACACGACCGTGGTCGCGTCGGCGGTGGCGACCAGCTCGAGCTCCTGGCGGCGGGTGCGCTCGGCCACCCGGCCGAGCGCCTCGTCGCCGGACAGCTCGGCGGTACGCCGCTCGCGCAGGTAGTGCAGATCGACGGTGTCGAAGATCAGCTTGGCCTGCGGCGCGTAGCTGCGGATCAGGCTGCGCAGCTCGGCGAGCACGTAGTGCCGGCTGACCATGACGGCGGAGAAGCGGGGGCCGTGCTCGCGGAACCACGCCGGCCGCGCGCCGATGAACGGCGCGTACCAGACCTCGATGCCCAGCCGCTGCATCGCCTGCGTGTAGCGGCCCTGGTAGAGGCCGTCGGCCGGCTGGTAGACGACGTGCACGCCCTCGGCGATCAGCAACCGCATGATGTTCAGCAACCGCACGGACCCGGAGTCCTTGTCCGGGAACGGCGTGAGGGCGTCGATGATCAGCACCTGCTTGCCGCCACCGTGCAGCACCGCCGGCGACGGCACGGTCGACGGCGGCAGCCGGCCGGCGAGCTGCGCCGCCCGGTGCTCGGCGAAGGTGTGCTGGTTGCGGACCTGGTAGGCCTTCGGCCCGGTCGAGACGTCGGTGCCGGACGTGCCGCCCTCGTCGTGCACCACCCGGGCCTGCGGCGCGACGACCACCGTGCGGCCCGCGGCCCGCACCGCGAACGCCAGGTCGGTGTCCTCGTAGTACGCCGGCGCATAGCGCGTGTCGAAGCCGCCGACCTGCTCGAACAGCGCCTTGTCGATCAGCAGCACGGCGCCGCTGACGTAGTCGGTCTCGCGCAGGTAGCTGAACCGCGGGTCGTTCGGCGACTCGCCGCGCCCGTAGTTCCAGCCGCTGCCGTCGCGGAAGACCAGCCCGCCGGCCTCCTGCAGCGTGCCGTCCGGGAACAGCAGGGCCGCTCCGACGATGCCGATCCGCGGGTCGGCGTCCGCCGTGCGGACCAGCTCGTCGAGCCAGCCGGGCTGCGGGATGGTGTCGTTGTTCAGGAACAGCAGGCGGCGTCCGCGCGCGAGCCCGGCGCCGTCGTTGCACGCCGCGATGAAGCCGCCGTTCTGCGCCCGGCGGTGGTAGCGCACACCGGGCCACCGCTCCAGCTCGGCCTGGGTCGCGTCGGCGGAGCCGTCGTCCACGACCACGACCTCGAAGGGCACCTCCGGCGGGTGCTCGGCCAGCGCCAGCAGGCAGCTGCGGGTGCGCTCGAACTCGTTGTACACCGGGATGACGATCGAGACCTCGGGGTGCGCGCTGCCGCGGACCGGACGGCGCTGGTCGGTCGGCTCGGGCAGGTACAGGTCGGCGCGCCGTGGCGCCGGGACCCGCTTGAGGCGGATCGCGACGCGCTGCACGGTGCCGCGGAAGCCGCGGGTGCGCAGGCTCTTCTCGGCGAGCTGCGCGATCGCCTTGACCCGGTCGATCGCGTAACGGAGGTGGTCGCGCATACCGCGGCTACTGGTTCGCCAGCGCCTGGCCGTCACGCTCGAAGGCCTCGGCGAGCGCCTCCCGCCAGTCGGGCATGGGGCTCAGCCCGGCCGCCGCCCATTCGGAGGCCGACAGCACGGAGTACGCCGGACGCGGGGCCGGGCGGACGAACGCGTCGGAGGTGGTCGGCTGCACGCGCTCGGGATCGAGCCCGTTGAGCTCGAAGATCGCCCGCGTGAACTCGTACCAGGAGCACTGGCCGCCGCCGGTGCAGTGGTAGTAGCCGGCCGGCGCGTCACCCACCGCGATCTCGATGAGGCCGATCGCGAGGTGCCGGGTCCAGGTGGGCGAGCCGACCTGGTCGTCGACGACGCTCAGCGTGTCGTGCGAGCCGGCGAGCTTGAGCATCGTCTTGACGAAGTTGGGGCCGTAGGCGCCGTACACCCAGGCGGTGCGCACCACGTACGCGGTGTCGGGGGCCATCTCGCGGATCGCCTTGTCGCCGGCGTCCTTGGTGCGCCCGTACGCCGTCTTCGGGTCGGTGGCGTCGTCCGGGCGGTACGGCTCGGTGGCGTTGCCGGCGAACGTGTAGTCGGTCGAGACGTGCACCAGGCGGCACCGGCCGCCGATCGCCTCGGCGAGGTTGCGCGGGCCGTCGGCGTTGACCTTCAACGCGGTGTCCTCGTCGGACTCGGCGTTGTCGACCGCCGTGTACGCCGCGGCGTTGATGACGACCGGCGTGCCGGGGACGTCGGCGGCCAGCCAGTCGCCGACCACCTTGGCGGTGGACTGCGGATCGGTGATGTCGATCTCGTCGACGTCCACCCCGGTGGCGGCGGGCTCGCGCAGCCCGTGCACGGCCAGCAGGTTCATCAGCTCGGTGCCCAGCTGTCCGCGGGCACCGACCACCAGGAACCGGTGCTCGGGAAGGCTCGCTACGACGGACGGCGGGAGATCGTGTGAGGTAGTCATCGCCCTCGAATGTAGCGTGCCGCGCCGCCCGCGCGGCGGTCACGCGCCGCTTGTCGGGCGAGTCACGGGCCGGGGCCCTTCGCACCTGTGGCCGCGGCATGCCATCCTGGTCCGGTTGCCCTGCGGACCTCGTGCGCGCACCCGTGCGTACCGGTCCTGCCCGCCGTCGGAAAGTACGCCCGTGACGACCCGCACCGCCACCCGCCGCGACCTCGACGCGCCGACGATGACGACTCGCGCCGAGCGCCGCCGCATCGAACGCGCGAGCGCGCATCCGGTGCGCTCGAGCGTGCTGCGCGGCGTGCGGGCCGTGAGCCTGCTCCTCGCGGTCGCGGTGCTCGTCGCCTCGGGCATGACCTTCTCGTTCTTCAACCGGCTGACCTCGCAGGCCGGGACCGGCGCGAGCGTGCAGCAGGTCGAGGGCAACGAGGCGGCGGCCGGTTTCGACGGCAAGGACATGGACATCCTGATGGTGGGCGTCGACACCCGCACGGGCACCGACATCCCCGCCGAGGACGGCGAGGGCGACCACCTCCACAACACCGACACCATCATGCTGATCCACGTGCCGGCCGACGGGCGGCGCGCGTCGGTCGTGTCGTTCCCGCGGGACAGCTGGGTGCGCATCCCCAACCTCGGCGAGAAGTCCAAGATCAACTCCGCGTACGCGTACGGCTGGGCCTCGGTCAAGGATCCCGGCGCGACCGTGCAGCAGCACAAGGACGCCGCGCAGGCGTGGCTCGTGCAGACCGTGAACGCGCTGTCCGGCGTGCAGATCGACCACTTCGTCGAGGTCACTCTCGCCGGGTTCCGCGACCTGACCAAGGCGGTCGGCGGCGTCGACGTCAACCTCTGCGCCGCCACCTCGGACAAGCAGTACAGCGGAGCGGACTTCCCCGCGGGCCCGCAGCACCTCGACGAGACCCAGGCGCTCGCGTTCGTGCGGCAGCGGCACGGGCTGACCAACGACCTCGACCGCATCAAGCGCCAGCAGTACTTCATGGCGCAGATGCTGCGCAAGGTCCTCGATCGCCGGATCGGCGACCTGCTCAACCCCGCCAAGCTCGGCACGCTCGTCGACGCGCTGGCCGGGACCATCTCCTTCGATCGGGATCTGGACCCGCTGATGCTGGCCGAGCAGATGCGCGACGTGGCCGCCGGCAACGTGAGCTTCTACACCCTCCCGCTGGGGCCCGAGCCCGACCAGATGATCGGCGGCCAGGCGGTGCTGATCCCCGCCGCCGAGGACCGGCTGCTGCAGTTCTTCCAGTCGCTGTCGGCGCCGCCGGCGGCCGCGACGAGCGCCGCGGCACCGACGTCCGGGGAGACATCGGGCACCGCCGTCTCTCAGCCTTCCGGCACGCCGAGCAACTACCCTGGGGACGCCGGTCCGAGCGCCGGCGCCACCAGCGAGCCGCCACCGAACTTCACGGCGGACACCGATCAATGCATCAACTGATGCCGGAGGCCAGCACGTGAACGACGAGCACACCGAAGGGGAACGGCCGCTGCCGGCCGACCTCGACCCGCGCGGCGGCGCGACCGCCACCCGGGCGGGCCGCGGCAGGGGCACCCCGACGTGGGTCAAGGTGGTGCGGATCCTGTCCGCGGTGCTCTCCACGCTGCTGCTGGCCGGCACCGCGTACGGCGTGTCGCTGGTCAACCGGTCGACGTCCAGCTCGGGCACCCTCGCGGACACCGCGGGCAAGGGCAACTCCGACCGGCTCGGCAACGCCGAGGACATCAACATCCTGGTGGTCGGCAACGACTCGCGGAAGGGCTACACGAAGGAGCAGCTGGACAAGGTCAGCAGCGCGCCGGAGGAGTCGCTGGCCACCGACACGATCATGCTGATCCACGTGCCGGCGAACGGCACCAAGATCCGGGTGGTGTCCTTCCCGCGCGACTCGTACGTCGACATCCCGGGGTACGACAAGAACAAGATCAACGCGGCGTACGTCAACGGCTACACGCTCGGCGTACCGGACGGGGCGAGCGAGCAGGACCGGCGCAAGGCCGGCCAGCAGACCCTGATCTCCACCGTCAGCAAGCTGTCCGGCATGAAGATCGACCACTACGTCGAGGTGACCCTGCTCGGCTTCTACGACCTGACCAACGCCCTCGGCGGCATCCAGGTCAACCTGTGCCAGCCGGCGCAGGACAGCTACTCGGGCGCCAGCTTCCCCGCCGGCAAGCAGACGCTCAACGGCCAGCAGGCGCTGAGCTTCGTGCGCCAGCGGCACGGGCTGCCCAACGGCGACCTGGACCGGATCAAGCGGCAGCAGTACTTCTTCGGCGCCGTGATCCGCAAGGTGCTCGACCAGGGGCTGCTCGACCTGGTGAACATCTCCAAGCTCACCAGCATCATCGACGCGCTGTCGGGCACGGTCAGCTACGACGCCAACCTGGACCCGATCCAGCTCGCCGAGCAGATGAGCAACATCGCCGCCGGCAACGTCGAGTTCGTGACGCTGCCGCTGGCCCCCAATCCGGAGCAGACCATCGGCGGCAAGGACGTCCTGCAGATCGCCGACCAGAAGACCCTGGACGCCTTCTTCGGGGGGCTGTCCAGCGACGGCGGGAGAGCGTCCGCGACGACCAGCGCCGCACCGAAGACCGTCGACCCGAAGAGCGTCACGCTGGACGTCTACAACGGGACCAAGACCAGCGGCGCGGCGGCGAAGGCGGCCGAGGAGCTCAAGGGCAAGGGGTTCACCGTCGAGAACGTCCTCTCGGCCGCGACCAGCGACTATCCGACCAGCGTCGTGCAGTACCCCGCCGGCATGGCGGACCAGGCCGCGACCGTCGCCGCCGCCGTCCCGGGCGCGACGACGGAGGAGTCGACGCAGGTGCACAAGGTCAGCCTCATCGTCGGGGCCAACTACCCCGGTCTCGGCGGCGGTGCCCCCACCACCACCGCCGCGGCACCCGCCCCGACCCAGTCGAACAAGCCCTCCACCGCCGCCGACGAAGGCTGCATCAACTGATGGCGCAGGATCTCGCGGGGCTGCTCGCGGCCGCGATCGAGCGCGACCCGGCCCGCCCGCTGGTCACCTACTACGACCGCACGAGCGGCGAACGCACCGAGCTGTCCGGCACCACCTTCGCCAACTGGGTGGCCAAGACCGCGAACCTGCTGCGCGACGACCTCGACGTGCACGCCGGGTCCGTGGTCGCGCTGGCGCTGCCGATGCACTGGCAGCAGCTGGTGCTGGCGTTCGGCACCTGGGCCGTCGGCGGCTGCGTGCGCGAGTCGCCGGGCGGCTCCCCCGACGTCCTGGTGATGTCGCCGGACCGGCTCATGGAGCTCGCCGACGCCGATGCCGGCGAGCTGCTGGTCACCAGCCTCGACCCGATGGGCCGCCCGCTCGAGCCGCGGCCGGACCACGTGCTCGACTACACCAGCGAGGTGCGGGTGCACGGTGACGCCTTCTCCCCCGCCCCGATTGATGCGGGCGCACCGGCGTACACCGGTGGGAGCCTCACCCTCGACCACGCGCACGCCGCCGCGACCGCGCTCTCGCTGGTCGAGCAGCTCGGCACCGGCCCCGGCACGCGCACCCTCGTCGTCGCCGGCCCGCTCGGGGAGGCCGGTCTGCTGTCATGGGCCGTGCCGACGCTGGTCGGCGGCGGCTCACTGGTGCTGGTGCGCACCGGCGAGGACGCGGACACCGCCGAGTGGCTCGAGCGGATCGCCGGCCAGGAGGGCGTGACGCACCGCCTCTGAACGCCGTCCTGCATCGGCGTGGGACGTGGCTGCTGCCGCGGGAGCGCCGCACGACGCCCCGGGCGAGGTTCTGCGGGGCAGCCGGCGAGGCTCCGGCGTCCACAGCGTGTCCCACTGCCCCGCAGACGAGCGTCGACGGCCATAATGGCCCCACGTCTAGTCGCCTCTCGAAGGAGCAGCCCTATGGACAAAGTCGTCCAGAGCGCAGCCGAGGCCGTCGCCGACATCGCGGATGGCTCGTCCATCGCCGTCGGCGGATTCGGCCTCTGCGGCGTACCGCAAGACCTCATCGACGCCCTGCGCGAGAAGGGATCCGGCGACCTCACCGTCATCAGCAACAACTGCGGCATCGACGGCGACGGGCTCGGCGTCCTGCTCGAGGACCGGCGCATCTCGAAGGTCATCGCGTCGTACGTCGGCGAGAACAAGGCGTTCGCGCAGCAGTACCTCACCGGCGTCCTCGAGCTCGAGCTGACGCCGCAGGGCACCATCGCCGAGCGGCTGCGGGCCGGCGGCGTCGGCATCCCCGGCTTCTACACGATCACCGGCTCGGGGACGTGGGTCGCCGAGGGCGGCATCCCGACGAAGTACGACGCCGACGGCAACGTGGTCAAGACGTCGCCGCCGAAGGAGACCAAGGAGTTCGACGGCAAGCAGTACGTGCTCGAGACCGCGATCGTGTCGGACTTCGCGCTGGTCAAGGCCAGCAAGGCCGACCGGCACGGGAACCTCGTGTTCCACGAGTCGGCCCGCAACTTCAACCCGCCCGCGGCGATGTCCGGCAAGGTGTGCATCGTCGAGGCCGAGCAGATCGTCGAGCCGGGCGAGATCGACGCCGACGAGGTGCACCTGCCCGGCGTGTACGTGCACCGCGTCATCCAGTCGGCCGGCCGCAAGCCGATCGAGAAGCGCACCACTCGCCCGAAGGAGGCCTAGCCATGGCGTGGGACCGTAACCAGATGGCCGCGCGCGCGGCTCGGGAGCTCGAGGACGGGCAGTACGTCAACCTCGGCATCGGCATGCCGACGCTCGTCCCGAACTTCCTGCCCGACGACATGACCGTCACGCTGCAGAGCGAGAACGGCATCCTCGGCCTCGGCCCGTACCCCTACGAGGGCGAGGAGGACCCGGACCTGATCAACGCCGGCAAGGAGACCGTCACGATCCTGCCCGGCTCCTCGTTCTTCGACTCCGCGACGTCCTTCGGGATGATCCGCGGCGGCAAGATCGACGCGGCCATCCTCGGCGCGATGCAGGTCGCGGCCAACGGCGACCTGGCCAACTGGATGATCCCGGGCAAGATGGTCAAGGGCATGGGCGGCGCGATGGACCTCGTGCACGGCGCCAAGAAGGTCATCGTGCTGATGGAGCACTCGGCCAAGGGCGGCGACTACAAGATCGTCAACCAGTGCTCGCTGCCGTTGACCGGCAAGGGCGTGGTACAGCGGATCATCACCGACCTCTGCGTCATCGACGTGACCGAGAAGGGTCTCGAGCTGATCGAGCTGGCCCCCGGCGTCACCGTCGAGGAGGTCCAGAAGGCGACCGAGCCCGAGCTGATCGTCTCCGTCTGACCCCTCGTTCCGCGGTTGCTCCCGGTGACGTCGTTCTGCGGTGGAGTAGTGCACGCTAATCGCCCGATAGCGCGCACTACTCCACCGCAGATGTGTAGTTGTGGAGCGGAAGCTCGCGGATCCGTCCCTCGTCGACGGCGCGCCGGGCGTGCTCGGCGCCGCCACCCAGCCGCGCACGTCGCTGTGCGCGGCGCAGGTGCCCGGCGAAGTCCTCGCCCCGCTGGCCAGGGTGTGCGCATTGATACGCGCCATGCCGAGGCCCACCTCACCCACCTCGAGGTCCTTGAGGGCGTCGCGCTCGCGCTGCTCCGTCGAGGCGTGATGCTCGCTGTCGTACTCCAGCGCCAACCCGGAGGACAGGTCGATCAGGTCGATCTCCCAGTCGCGACTGAGCGCCCGGAGCGACGCGTTCACCAGAAGTGCCTCGGCGGGTACGTCGAGCACCGTGCGCATCCGGGTACGCAGTACGGACTCCGGCATCGACCGCGCACGCGCGGAGGAGAGCTCGATCGCCTTGCGCAGCATCGGATGACCCCGCCCACGAGGCCGGTTCTCGATGAGCGCGTACAGCCCGTCGAGCTGCACCGGGCTGGTGCTGAGCGGGCACCGGAAGGCGTCGAGCAGCGCTACCGCTCCGGTCAGGTACCTGCTGAAGCGCACGAGGTCGTACGCCGTACGAGTCGGCGTCGTGACCGTGACCCCGTCCACGACCTCGACCTGGTCGTCCTCGACGTCCACCCGGAGGACGGCGAAGCCGGCCGGGGCACGGTGGTCCTGGCGGGCGAGGCACACCTGGATCGGCGTGCCGGACGAGCGCAGCATGGTGGGCCCGGCGTCGCGTACGCCGTGGATCAACGCCGCGGCCCAGCCCGTCACGATCGCTCCCGGCGGCGCCAGGGCTCCGACGAGCGTCGCGATCGCACGCGGGGAGTCGACTGCGCCGGGCAGGGCGAAGACATTCTTCACGATCGGCACGAGGCGCCCGTCGGTGAACATCCGATTGCTGGCACCGGCAGATCGCCATTGCGCGCGGGAGGCTACGCCGCCGGGAACGGCCAGCTCGGCGGGATCGAAGGCATCATCACGCATGCCTCGCAGCGTCGCACGGTCGTGCGGGCACCGGCCCGTCGTCCCCAGCCCCAAAATTCTGCGGTGGAGTAGTGCACGCTAATCGACCGATATCGTGCACTACTCCACCGCAGAAGGGCTCAGGTGCGGAGGGACCGCAGAAGCCAGCGAGCGTCAGCCGTTGGCCTTCGCGAAGCTGGCGTCGACGAAGTCGGCGACCTTCAGCGGCTTGTCGTAGGAGATCTGGCCGGAGGACATCCACGCCTTCTGCATGGCCTCGAGCTGGTCGGGCTGCGGGGCGAGGTCGGGGTGCCAGGTGTAGAACGGCGTCTTCTTCAGCACGTCGAGCTTCTGCCCGGTCGCATCCGCGAGGATCTGCAGGATCTCGTCGTTGCTGGCGATGTCGCCCTGGCAGTCCTTCGCGCCCTTGGCCAGCGCCTTGAAGAACTTCTTCGCCGACTCGGTCTTGGCGTAGTCCGGGCCGTACATGACGCCGGTGCCGGTGGTGCCCTTCTTCGGGACGCCGATCGGCTCGGCGACGCCCTTGCTCTCCATGGAGGTGGTGAACGGCGCGCTGGCCAGCGCCGCGTCGACGCTGCCGTTGCCGAGCGCGGCCTCCATGTCGGGGTTGGCGAGGTTGACGACCTCGACGTCCTTCAGGCTCAGCCCGGCCTCGCCGAGCACCTGCGCGAGCAGGTAGCCGCCGGTGGCACCGGGGCCGCCCGCCGCCGCGACCTTCTTGCCCTTCAGGCCCTTGATGTCGGTGATGCCGGTCGACTTGGCGACCTCGAGCGCGGTCGGCGACTTCGCCGGGTCCCCGGTCGAGATGCCCATCGAGCCGACGATCTGGAACTTCAGGCCGGAGTTGAGCGCGTTGAACATGCCCGCCGAGAAGCCGGCGACCATCACGTCGAGCTTGCCCGAGGCCAGCAGCGGCACGCCGTCCTGCCCGGACTTGATAGCCTCCAGCTCGAGGGTGAGGCCCTCGTCCTTGAAGTAGCCCTTGGCGTCCGCGACGTACAGCGGCGCGAACAGCGCCGACGGCAGGTGCGCGACCTTGACGGTGGTCGGGCCGGGCTCGGTCTTGCCGCCGCCGGACGACGAGGAGTCGTCGCTGCCGCAGCCCGCCATCAGCAGGACTGCCGCGAGCAGCATCGCGATCTTGGTGCGCATGTTCTTCCTTCGTTGGGTGGGGGGGTGGAGGTGCGGTCTACTTGCGGCCGCGGCGCCACGGCAGGGCGAGGCGCTCGAGAAGTGCGAAGATGCCGGTGAGGACGGCGCCCACGAGCGCGACCGTGACGAGGCCGACGTACATCTGCTCGGGCTGGAAGAGCTGCCAGGAGTTCCAGATCAGGAAGCCCAGGCCGGTGTTCGACGCGACGAACTCGACCGCGGTGATGACGATGACGGCGGTGCCGGTCGCGACCCGCAGCCCGCTGAAGATGAACGGCAGCGCGCCGGGCAGGGTGATCTGCCAGAACCGGGCGATCCCGCGGGCGCCGTACGCCCGGGCCGCCTCGTTGATCTTCGGGTCGATCTGCCGCACGCCGGCCACGGTGTTGATCTGCATGACGAAGAACACCGAGATCGCGACGGCGAGGATCTTCGGCGTCTCGGTGAGCCCGAAGATCAGCAGCAGCAGCGGCAGGATGGCGATCTTCGGCAGCGCGTACAGCGCGGAGAACATCGGCCCGAACGCCGCGTTCAGGGCGCGCGAGGTGCCCATGGCGAGCCCGACGAGGACGCCGAGCACCGCGCCGACGGCCATGCCGACGAGCAGCCGGACGGCGGTGGCGCCGAGGTGCTCGAGCAGCGTCCCGTCGGCGATCATCTCCCCCGCCTGCGCGAAGATCCTCGTCGGCGGCGGGAACAGCCGGCTGTCGATCGCGTCGGTCCGCGCGGCGAGCTCCCACGCCAGCAGCAGCACGATCGGGGTGCCGATCGCGAGCACGATGTCGCGGGTGCGCAGCCGCCGCTCCTTCGTCCGCTGCTCCCGGGCGGCGGTCAGCGTGCGGGCGTCGCGCTCGGCGCTGCCGGTCGGTGCGCCCGACGGC
>NZ_WBKP01000066.1 GCF_009602465.1 Cumulibacter manganitolerans
CAAGGGCATCGCCGAGCAGGTCGCCCTCGCCCGCGGCGTGTCGCCGTGGCGGGCCGCGAACGACCTCGCCCTCGCCAAGGGCCTCGTGCGCGAATTGCCGCGCACGCTCGCGCTGCTGACCGGTGCCGCGATCGGCGAGCAGGCCGCGTGGAACGTGGCCCGAGAGACCGTGTGCCTGATGCCCGAGGACCGGGCGGTGGTGGATGACCGGCTCGCCGGGCGGCTGGGTGGGATGAGCCCGAAACGCGCGGCGGCGACCGCCCGCGCGGAGGCCGCGAAGGTGGACGCGGAGTCGGTGGTGCGGCGCATCCGGATGGCCGAGGCGGATCGCTGCGTCACGCTCCGGCCCGCGCCGGATGCGATGGTGTATCTCAGCGCACTGCTGCCGGTCAAGGACGGCGTCGCCGCCTACGCCGCCCTGAGCCAGCACGCCGACACTCTCAAGGCCACCGGTGATGAGCAGTCCCGCGGCGCGATCATGGCCGACGCGCTCCTGCACCGATTGACCGGGTACGCCTCATCCGAGCTGATCCCGGTCGAGGTCCAGCTCGTCATGCCCGCCACCACCCTCCTCGCCAGCGCCGCCCACGCCCGCGACGGCGGCGGCCCCAGCGCTCACGGCCGCGCGGCCGACGGCGAGGACGACGGCCTGGATGGGGACCTGACTGGCTTCTGGGGCGAGCATTCCGGCCAGGACGCACCCTCGCAGACGGCCGGTGGGGAGTGTGGCTGGATCGGGGAGCATCCCATTCCGGCGGTGATCGCCCGCGACATCGCCCTCGCCAGCGGTGCCGAGGAGGCGGCGCGGTGGATCCGACGGTTGTTCACCGACCCGATCAGCGGCGAGATCACCAACGCGGACGCCACCCGGCGGCGGTTCACCGGCGCCACCCGCCGCGCCATCGTCGCCCGGGATCGGGACTGCCGCGGCTGCGGCGCACCCATCCGCCACCTCGACCACATCCAGCCCCACGCCCACGGCGGACCCACCACCATCGCCAACGGGCAAGGCCTGTGCCAACGGTGCAACCAGGTCAAGGAACAACCCGGCTGGCGCACCCAGCCCCGCATCATCGAAGGCCGGCACGTCACCGTCACCACCACCCCCACCGGCCACGCGTACGTCAGCACCCCACCACCCCCGGTCGCCGAGCCACCACCACGGCGACAGGTCACCAGCCTCGAGCAACACCTCCGCAGACGCCTCGCCGAGCACCTCGGACCCCGAGCCGGCTAAGCCCACTCGCGGCGTACTCCGGTACCGAAACCACCCGCTTTCGGTACCGAAGCACGCCGCGAACAGGGAACGGGCGATCGCTTCACCAGCTCGGCGAGCGGCGCGGAGAGAGAGCGCCCGCTGGAACGACAAAGCCCAGGTGCGCCGATACCGGCTGCTACCTGGGCTTTTCCTGCTCCCCTACTTGGACTCGAACCAAGAACCCTTCGATTAACAGTCGAATGCTCTGCCAATTGAGCTATAGGGGACCGTGTCTCCGTGCGACCGACAAACGATACCGCATGCGGCTAGGGTGGAGAACAACACCCCCTGCCCGAATGACCAGAGTCACGAGAGAAGGACCGAATACTTATGCGCAAGCTATTTTTCCTCGCCGCCGTCGGCGCCGGATATGTCCTCGGCGCCAAGGCCGGCCGCCAGCGCTACGAGCAGATCAAGCGTCTGTCGCGCCAGGTCAAGGACAACCCGAAGGTGCAGGGCATGGCGGGCATGCTCGAGGCCCAGGCCGAGAGCGTGGTCGACACGGTGAAGTCGAAGGTCTCCAGCACTGATTACCCCACCACCAGGAACGAGGAGATCAAGGAGAACCCCGCGGCCGGCGTGTAGTCGCCGACGTAGGACTCGAGCCGGTAGTCGGCTCCTCCGGTGCCGGGAAGCAGCGACCGCGCTGCTTCCCGGCACTGTCTCGTTAGGGCCACAAGCCCTCTTCAAGCGCAGGTCCTGCGGGACTTCTGCAGACGCATCGGTGCTAGTAGGTTCTAGATCACACCCAGCGATCGAGGAGCGAACGTGGCCCTTAAATCAGTCGGCACCGGCGATCACGCCGTCCTCTGCCTGCATGGATGGTTCGGATCGGCCGAGGGGTGGGGTTTCCTTCCCGATGTCGTCAACGGGGAGGCGTACACCTACCACTTCCCCGAGCTGCGCGGGTACGGCGCGCGCCGTAGCGAGATCGGTGAGTACTCGATGAAGGAGTACGCCGCCGATGCCCTCGCTGCGGCCGACGAGGCGGGCATCGAAAGGTTCTCGATCGTCGGTCATTCGATGGGCGGAAAGGCAGCTGCCGCGCTCGTCGCCCTGGCCCCCGACCGGGTCCGCGCCCTGGTCGGTATCTCGCCCGTGGCACCCGCGCCGGTGCCCCTCGACGAGGACTCGCACGCGCTGTTCTTCGGCGCGCCTACGAGCACCGAGAACCGCTGCACGATCATCGACTTCACCACCGGTAACCGGCACGGCAAGCACTGGCTCGACTCCATGGTCGCGCACTCGGAGCGCTCCTCCACCGTCGAGGCGTTCACCGGCGCCGTCACGTCGTGGGTGAACGACGACTACCTCGCCGACGCCGCCAACATCACGACTCCCATCCGGGTGATCGCGGGCGAGCACGATCCGGCGCTGTCCGCGGACGTCATGCGCGCCTCCTGGATGCAGATCTACCCGAACGTCGACCTCGTCGAGCTTCCGGCCGCGGGCCACTACGCGATGTACGAGACCCCCGTCGCGCTCGTCAACCAGATCGAGAGCTTCCTCGAGCAGCACTGAGGCGACACCGATGCGCACGGCCGCACCCGGCACCGAACTCATCCACGACCCGACGACGTACGACGTCGGGCCCCCGCTCGACGTGCTGGACCGGCTCAGGGAGAGCGACGGGGTCGTGTGGGTCGCCGAGCCTCCCGCGCCCGGATTCGCCGGAGGTCCGGGCTACTGGCTGATTCTTCGCCACGCCGACGTCGAAGGGGTGCTGAAGGCTCCCGCCACCTTCTCCTCGCACCTCGGCGCGACTCAGGTGCGCGACCCGGCGACACCGGAAGCACTGGCCTACGTGCGCCGGATGATGCTCAACATGGATCCCCCGGAGCACACGCGGCTGCGGCGGCCGCTGCAGAAGTCCTTCACCGCCCGCGCGGTCGCCCGCCTGGAGCGGCAGATCGAGGGGCACGTCGAGTCCATCCTCGACCGCACCCTCACCGGGGACGGCGGAACCGTCGACTTCGCAAAGGAAATCAGCGCCGACCTGCCGCTGCTCACGCTGGCCGACGTCCTGGGCGTACCGCCCGAGGACCGGCTGCTGCTGTTCGACTGGGCCAACCGGGTGATCGGGTTCCAGGACCCCGACTACGCGACGAGCGCCACCTTCCAGCCGACAACGGGAACCGGCATGGCGCGCGCCGCGATGGCACTTCGCCCCGCACCGGACGCCGAGGGACGAATGCCCGATCCCCGGACCCGCGAGGGCATGCCCGATCTGTACCACTACGCCCATCTGCTCGGCCGGCAGAAGCGTGAGGACCCCGGCTCGGACGTCATGTCGATCCTCATGGCGCACGGCTCCGACGACACCATAAGCGTCGAGGAGTTCGAGAACATGTTCTGGCTGTTCGCGGTCGCCGGCAACGAGACGCTGCGCAACGGCCTACCGGGCGGCATGTACGCACTGCTGTCGCATCCGCAGCAACAGCGCCTGCTGCGGTCCGACCCGAGCCTGCTCGACCGGGCGGTCGAGGAGATGCTGCGCTGGTGGACGCCGGTCATGGTGTTCCGGCGGACGGCCGCCGAGCCGGCCGTCGTCGGCGGTCAGCCGATCGCCGCCGGCGACAAGGTCGTCGTCAGCTTCCTCTCGGCGAACCGGGATCCGCGCGTGTTCACGCACCCCGCCACGTTCGACATCACGCGCGACGCCCGCGAGCACCTGGTATTCGGCTACGGCCCGCACTTCTGCCTGGGCGCGCACCTCGCGCGGGTCCAGATGCGCACGCTGTTCCGGCAGCTGCTGGAGCGTACGTCGTGGCTCGAGCCGGCCGGCTCCCCCACCTGGCTGCGCTCGTCGTTCCAACGTGGCGTCAAGTCCCTGCCGATTCGCTGGACGAGTTCTTGATGCTATCCCCGGGCTCAGGCGGTCGTCTGGATGACGACCTGCAGACCGTTGTCGGGATGGTAGGTCCATGACGCCTTGCAATTCTTTCCCTCGGCGGTCTGGGTCCCGTCGATAGCTCGAGTCTGGCCCATCTGCGTCACCACCCCGCCAGCGTTGAACCCCAGCTTCGACATGTACGCGACAAGCTCGCCGACCTGCGCACCCGACACTCCCTGTGACACCGTGAACGACACGAAATCGCTGCCTCCGGTGGCTGCGATACTCGGCATGTGCTTCTGGGCAAGTGCAAGCAGGTTGGGCACCTCAGCGGCGGCTGCGTCTGCCGACGCCTTGGCCGATTCGTACCCGTCGATCACGCCCTGTTGGGTCTCGATCGTCGCACTCGCAGCGTGAAGGCTGCCCGAGAGCGCGGCGGCGGTTCGCCGCGAGTCGGTCAGGTCGCCCTTGGTGATGACCCACAGGGCGCACAGAGCCGCTGCGGCGAGCGCCAGCGCGATCGTCGAAGCAATCCACAGGACTGGGCGGCGTGAGCGGCGTTGCGGCGGGAGCTCCCGTTGGCCAGCCGGCAAAGGGGCGACTGCGGGGGCCGTCGGCGGACCGATTACGTAATCGTCACCGGTGAGCTTCGACGGCTCACCAGGTGTGGATGAACTGTGCATCCCGTGCTCCATGCTGATGATTTGCCGCGGCGTCATGGGTGCTGTCGTCGGCAAGGTGCGGAGAAAGCCAGGCCTACCCGTGTGCTCGAGACGACCATTGAAAGACATCCCCAGGCTAACCTGTGAGTCCGACGATTTTCCATACCGGAAGTTCGCGACTACAGGTCGCGCGGGGTGTGCTCGTCGCGGACGTCGGCCAGCGCGGCCTCGACAGCGGCTCGCACGGCCGGGTCCACCGGACCGGGGCGGTCGAAGCGGTACTGCCACAGCAGCCCGTCCCGGCCGGGTACCTTGCGCCCGATCAGCCGCACCCCTCCGCCGATCTTGCGATGCACAGTGACCACGACGCTGGACTCCACGCGCTGGCGCAGCACGACCGGGATGCCGCCCGGCTCGTCGAACTCCAGGCGCCAGGGTCGCTCGTCGCCGATCTCCGCGCCGTCGAACTGCTTCGCCTCGATCACCGTCAGCTTGCGCTCACCCCACGTGGCCTTGCTGATCTCGTGCCAGCCGATCAACCGGTGCGCCCGCTCACCCACCACGTGCAGCCCGCGCGGGCTGGCCACCAGGATCTGCCCGGTCACGGCCTGCGCCCACGCCAGCGCCCGCTCGTCACGCTCCAGGAACTGCTTCGCCGACTCCGGAACCGGCGGCCGCCCCCGGAAGATCCGCCTCAGCACACCCATCACGCATCGTCCCTTCTGGTCATCGTGTCAGGGGCCGCCGGCAGCCTGCTCGCGAAGCCCGCGGGCGAGCTGCTCCATCGTCGCGAGCTCGCCGAAGGTACGCCGGTACGTCGCGTCGTCTTCCAGCGGGTTGATCCGCTGCAACCGCGACTTGATCTGTCGGATCTGATCGTGCACCCGCGGCAGCCGCAGCGCCGCCAGGATCGACGTGACGTACCGGTGATCCGGCCCGTCCCCCGGCACCGACAGCGGCTCGACGGCGAGCTCGTGCAGCAGCCGGGTGAGCACCGCGGCGTCATCGCCTCGGATCGTGTCGGCGATCTGGTTGATCCACTCCTGCCCGTTCGGCGCCGCGGAGACCCCGCCGGCGGCCTCGATCTGCCGCCGCAGCATCACGTACGCCGGTGTGCGGTACAGGTCCTCGGTCGCCGTGTCGAACGCCGGACCGACCACCGCCGGCGCCTGCAGCGCGAGCTTCAGCGACTCCCGCTCGGCCCACACCGCGGGGTCGTCCGGGCGCGGACGTGCCAGCCGGTGCGGCTCCTCGGGACGATGCTCCTGGCGCACTCGTCTGCGCGAGTCGTGCTCTGGCCGCCAGGCGCGGACCCGCGCCACGATCCGGTTGGGGTCGTCGACGCCGACCAGACCGGCCAGCCGCCGCGCGTACTCCGTGCGCAGCGCCACGTCCTTGATCTGCGCGACCAAAGGGATCGTCTCGTCGAGCGCCGCCACCCGTCCTTCGACGGTGTCCAGATCGTGCAGCGCGATCCGCGAGGTGATGGCGAACTCGACGAGCGGCTGACGACGCGCGACGAGGTCACGCACCGCCGCGTCTCCCGCGTCCTGCCGCAGCTCGCACGGGTCGCGCCCGTCCGGCTCGACCGCCACGAAGGTCTGCGCCGTGAACTTCTGGTCGTCCGAGAACGCTTTGAGAGCAGCCTTCTGGCCCGCCTCATCACCGTCGAACACGAAGATGACCTCACCGCGGAAGACATCGCTGTCCATCAGCAGCTGCCGGATCACCGCTATATGCTCAGATCCGAACGCCGTACCGCATGAAGCAACCGCGGTAGGCACTCCTGCGAGGTGGCACGCCATGACGTCGGTGTAGCCCTCGACGACGACAACCTGCCGGCTCCTCGCAATCTCCTTACGCGCCTTGTCGATCCCGAACAGGACCGTGCTCTTCTTGTACAGCGGCGTTTCCGAAGTGTTGAGGTACTTCGCCTCGCTGGAATCGTCGTCGAAAAGCCGTCGGGCCCCGAAGCCGATCGGATCGCCGTGCCGATCGAAGATCGGCCAGATCAGCCGCTTGCGGAACCGGTCGATCAACGTGCCGCGGGACGACCGTCGAGCGAGGTCCGCAGTCAGCAGCTCCTTCTCGGTGAACCCCTTCTGCCGCAGGTGCTTCACGAGCAGGTCCCACCCGTCCGGCGCGAAGCCGCAGGAGAACTCCACCGCCGCCTGCTGCCCGAAGCCCCGCTCCGCAAGGAATGCGCGGGCCGTGGCCGCCGCGCCGGGTGCAGCGAGCTGCGCCTGGTAGAACTCCACGGCGGCACGGTTCGCGGCGACGAGCCGCTGCCGCTGGCCGGGCTGCCGCTGCCCACCCGCAGGGCCGCTGCCCTGCTCGAATCGGAGCTGGATCCCGACCCGGTCGGCGAGCTGCTCGACGGCCTCCGTGAAGGACACGTGGTCGATCTTCTGCACGAACGAGATCACGTCGCCGGACTCGCCGCAGCCGAAGCAGTAGAAGAAGCCACGCCCTGGGGACACACTGAACGACGGCGTCTTCTCGTCATGGAACGGGCACAGGCCCTTCAGGTTGCCACCGCCGGAGTTGCGCAGCGTGACGTACTCGCCGATCACGTCGGCGATGTTGGCCCGCTGCCGGACCTCCTGGATGTCCTCGTTCTTGATCAGCCCGGCCACGTCACTCACCCCCGCACAGTCGGTTCCGCCACAGCACCGCGCTCTTGTCGGTGAGCTCGGCGACCTGGTCGATGATCGCGCGCAGCCGGCCGGCGTCGTCGGTCGCCTGGGCGTAGGCGTCGGCGTACTGATCCACCAGCTCCTCCGGACGCTCGCGCAACGCGCCTACCAGCTCGCGCAGGACGTCGCGTTGCCGTCGCTGCAGCTCGGCCGCGCCCTCTCGCTCCATGACGTAGCGTACGGCGGTGGCCTTCAGCAGCGCGCACTCGGCCGCGATCACCTCGGGCACCACCAGGGAGGCCCGGTAGCGCGCCAGCGGCACCCCACCGTACTCGCGGCGGGTCGCCTGGATGGCTGCCGCGCTGAACCGGCCGAGCAGCTCGCTGGTCGCCCGCTTGAGGGCCACCCGACCTCGCCGCGAGGCGCCGGCCGACGCGCCGTACGCCGCGACGTCACTCAGCACCGGCAGTGCGATGAGCCCGCGCAGCACCTCTCCGAGCGCGGCCACGTCGAGGTCGACGAAGCTGCCGGCGGCGATCGCGCATACCGCGTCCGCCTCGTCGGGGTCCCGCAGCCGCGACAGGTCGATGAGCCCGGTGATCGCGCCGTCCTCGACGTCGTGCACCGAGTAGGCGATGTCGTCGGCCCAGTCCATGACCTGCGCCTCCATGCACGGGCGGTCGTGGTCGACTCCCGCGCGCATCCACTGGAAGATCGGCAGGTCGTCGGCGTACACGCCGAACTTGCGCTGCCCCTCCCGGCGTGCCCACGGGTACTTGCACGTCGAGTCCAGCACGGCGCGGGTGAGGTTCAGCCCGGCGTTCACGTCGCCGGCGAGCACCTTCGACTCCAGCCGAGCCACCACCCGCAATGTCTGCGCGTTGCCCTCGAAGCCGCCGCACTCCTGGGCGGCCTCGTCCAGCGCGTCCTCGCCGTTGTGCCCGAACGGCGGATGGCCGAGGTCGTGCGCGAGCCCGGCGGCGTCGGTGACGTCGGGATCGAGCCCGAGCGCGGCGCCCATCTCGCGCGCGATCTGCGCGACCTCGAGCGAATGCGTCAGGCGGGTCCGCGGGAAGTCATCCTCGCCCGGAACGACGACCTGGGTCTTGCCGGCGAGCCGGCGAAGCGCCGCCGAGTGCAGGATCCGCGCGCGGTCCCGCGCGAACTCCGTGCGGGTCGCGTCGTCGCCACCGGCGAAGTAGCTCGACTTGCCGGGTTCCTGCACGAATCGTGCGGTGTCCTGCGAGCTGTAGATCATGCGATCGACAGACCCGACTCCGGCGACCCGCCGATGAAGCCGTAGTACAGCAGGGCGCCGGTCTCGCGGACGATGTACTCGAACTGCGTCATCCGGCTCTGGACCGCGGGTCCGGCCCGGGTCGGTGAGCCGTAGACGGTGATGCCCTGGGCAGCGAGCATCGCCTTCGCCCGCAGGGTGTGCGGAGGGTCCGTGACGACCAGCGCGTCGCGCCAGGAGTGCTCGGCGAACACGGGCCCGAGGGCCTTGGCGCTGGTGAGCGTGTTGCTGCCCTTCTCGACGGCGACCACCCGGTCCGACGGCACGCCACCCTTCTCGACCAGCCACCTCTTGCCGGCGCTGGCCTCGGTGAACTCGTCCCCGGCCCGGTTGCCGCCGACGGTCACGATGGTGTCGGCATACCCCTCGCGCCACAGGTCCAACGCGTGCTGGAGGCGCCACTGGAAGATCTTCGAGGGGACGCCGTTGTACTGGGCCGCACCGAGCACCACGATCGTGTCGGCGTGCCGGTTGTCGGTGTCGCGCGCGACGCTCCAGACCGAGTAGGCCACCGCGAGCACGCCGAGCACGCTGCCGATGAGCAGGCCCGCGAGGAGCCGCACGAACACCTTGCCGATCACGCTGCTGCCTTGCTCGAGGGAATGCCGGACGACGGCAATTCTATGGGCCTCGCGCGGCCGCGGTGGTTATCCACCGGAGACGTCGACCTCGGCGCCGAACGGCACCGCGCAGCTGTCGCGGTCGTCGAGCCACCCCTCCGGCAACGTCACCTTGCGGGTCCCGGTCGATCGGCCGCGGGCCAGGCCGAGGATGCTCTCCGGGTACGGCTGGTCGCCCTGCGCCTGCAGCAGGCCGTCGAGAAGCTCGTCGAGCCGGGCCAGCGAATCGATCAGCCCGAGGCTCTGGCGCACCTCGGAGCCGACCGGGAACCCCTTGAGGTACCAGGCGATGTGCTTGCGGAAGTCCCGGCAGGCGCGCTGCTCGCCGAGGTCCTCGGCCATGAAGGCGGCGTGCTGGCGCATCGTGCCGGCCACCCGCGACAGCGACGGGCGAACCCGCTCCGAGCTGCCCCGGAAGGCGTGCGCGAGATCGGCGAACAGCCACGGGCGACCGAGGCACCCGCGGCCGACGACGACCCCGGCACAGCCGGTCCGTCGCACCATCTCCAGCGCGTCGTCCGCCTCCCAGATGTCGCCGTTGCCCAGCACCGGCACGTCGAGCTCCTCGACGAGCATCGCGATGGCGTTCCAGTCCGCCTCGCCGCCGTACATCTGTGCCGCGGTGCGCCCGTGGAGGGCGACCGCGTCGACCCCCTCCTCCTGCGCCGTCCGGCCGGCCTCGAGGAAGGTGAGGTGCTCATGGTCGATGCCCATCCGCATCTTGACCGTCACGGGCACCCGGCCGTCGGCGGCCTGCACGGCCGAGCCGACGATCGCGCGGAACAGGTTGCGTCGCCACGGCAGCGCCGCTCCCCCGCCCTTGCGGGTCACCTTCGGTACCGGGCAGCCCATGTTGAGGTCGATGTGGTCGGCGCGGTCCTCGCTGACGAGGATGCGCACCGCCTCGCCGACGATCTGCGGGTCGACCGCGTACAGCTGGACCGACCGCGGCGTCTCGCTCGGGTGGAAGCGCAGCATGTCCATCGTCAGCGGCGTGCGCTCGACGAGCGCGCGCGAGGTGATCATCTCGGACACGTAGAGCCCCGCGCCGTACTGCCGGCACACCCGGCGGTACGCGCTCGTCGTGATGCCGGCCATCGGCGCGAGCACCACGGGCGGGTCGACCGGGATCGCTCCGAAGCGCAGCCCGCTCATCGCAACCACGTCAGCTTGTCGCTTCCGTCGCGCCACTGCACGCCGCGCACGCCGCGGTCCTTCGGGATCAGGTAGAAGGAGTGGCCGGCGATCGTCTCCTCCGGCAGCACCTGGCCGTCGCGGAACCCCGGGTGCGAGCCGACGGTCGCGGGGGCGGCGAGGTGGACGTCGTCCTGGCTGTCGATCAGGCACAGCCCGCGCGACGGGACGCACTCGATCGGCTCGGTGCCCTTGTTGGTGAACAGCGCACCGACGATCGCCGACGCGTAGCCGTCGGGGATGCTCAGCCCGGCGTCGGTGAACACGTCGTCCGCCGGATACTCGATGGACAGCACCCGCCAGCCGGCCTGCAGGCCGAAGCTTCCGGCGCCCTCGAGGGTCTCGCCGACCTTGCCCGAGCGCGGCGCGATGAGCTCGTCGTGCGCGAAGACGCCGCTGGGCTCGCTGGGCCGCGCCGTGGGCTGCTGCGGCCCCGGCTGCGGTGGTCGTCCGGTGACCGGCGCCTGGGGAGGCGGCGGGTAGCCCGGCTGTCCCTGTGCCGGGCGGTACCCGGGCGGCGGTCCCTGCGCAGGCCGGTAGCCCGGTGGGGGCCCCTGCGGCGGAGGACCCGGAGGCGGCCGGTGTCCAGGGGGAGGTCCGTAGGTCATCGATCGCGCTCCTTTCGTCCTCTAGGCGTGCTGTGGGATCAGGACCCGGCGAGCTTCGGCGCCAGGTAGCCGGTGAGGGCGTCGATGCCGACCCGCTCCTGCGTCATGCTGTCGCGCTCGCGGACGGTGACGGCGTGGTCGTCGAGGGAGTCGAAGTCGACGGTGATGCAGAACGGCGTCCCGATCTCGTCCTGCCGGCGGTATCGGCGACCGATCGCGCCGGCGTCGTCGAACTCGATGTTCCAGTTCTTGCGCAGCGCGGCGGCGACGTCCTTGGCCTTCGGGCTCAGGTCGGCGTTGCGCGACAGCGGCAGGACGGCGGCCTTGACCGGCGCCAGCCGCGGGTCGAGGCGCAGCACGGTGCGCACGTCGACGCCACCCTTGGTGTTGGGCGCCTCGTCCTCGGCGTACGCATCGACGAGGAAGGTCATCAGCGAGCGGGACAGGCCCGCGGCGGGCTCGATGACGTACGGCGTGTAGCGCTCGCCCGAGTTGGGGTCGTGAAACTCCAACGCCGTCCCGGAGTGCTTGCTGTGGCTCGACAGGTCGAAGTCGGTGCGGTTGGCGATGCCCTCCAGCTCGCCCCACTCGCTGCCGGTGAAGCCGAAGCGGTACTCGATGTCGACGGTGCGCTTGGCGTAGTGCGAGAGCTTCTCGGCGGGATGCTCGAAGTGCCGCAGGTTGGCCGGGTCGATGCCGAGGTCGGTGTACCAGCGGGTGCGCTCGTCGATCCAGTACTGGTGCCACTGCTCGTCGTCCCCGGGCTTGACGAAGAACTCCATCTCCATCTGCTCGAACTCGCGGGTGCGGAAGATGAAGTTGCCGGGGGTGATCTCGTTGCGGAAGGACTTGCCGGTCTGCGCGATGCCGAACGGCGGCTTCTTGCGCGAGGCCTGCATGACGTTGCCGAAGTTGATGAAGATGCCCTGCGCGGTCTCCGGCCGGAGGTAGTGCAGGCCGGACTCGTCTTCGATGACCCCGAGGTAGGTCTTGAGCATCATCTGGAAGTCACGCGGCTCGGTCCAGCGGCCGCGGGTCCCGCAGTCGGGGCAGACTATCTCGCTCATCGGAATGGCGTCCGGGTCGTCGAGGCCCTTCTTCTCGGCGAGCGCCTCCTGCAGGTGGTCCTGGCGATGCCGCTTGTGGCACTGCAGGCACTCGACCAGCGGATCGGTGAAGGTGCCCACGTGGCCGGAGGCGACCCACGTCTCGCGCGGCAGGATGATCGACGAGTCCAGCCCGACGACGTCGTCGCGCCCGTGCACCATCGACTTCCACCACTGCCGACGGATGTTCTCCTTCAGCTCGACGCCCAGCGGTCCGTAGTCCCACGCCGACCGGGTGCCGCCGTAGATCTCCCCGCACGGGAAGACGAAGCCCCGGCGCTTGCAGAGACTGACGACCTGGTCGATCTTCGAGGGGGCGGGCTTGGCCACGAGGACTGCTCCATCTGGGTCGGGCGGTGCGAGAAGGAAAGAGGGGCTGATCGCGCATCGAGCGCGATCAACCCCTCTATGCTACCGGCTCATCGCATCGCGGCTCGGCGGCCGCCGCGGCCCGGGACCGGGCAGACTGCGCCCGCCCCGCGACCTAGCTGAGCGAGTAGTCGCACACCTCGAAGTCACCGTCGCCGTTCTTCTTCAGCTTGAAGCTGAGGTCGACCTTCTCGCCCTCGGCGGTGGCGGTGACGATCGCCGTGGCCGAGTCACCGTGCTCCTCGACGTCGTGCACCGTGTACGTCACGTCGGACGGCAGGCCACTGCCCTTGTCGTCGTCACCGATCTTCGCATCGACCGCGGGACAGGACACCGCCTTCGCGGCCGTCGCGTCGCCGTGCTTCGCGGCCTCCATGAACGCGGTCACGGTGTCCTCGGCGCTGCGGCCGCCGCCGCTGAGCACGAGCCAGAGGACGACGCCGACGACGACCAGCAGCGCCGCGGCACCGCCGATCAGCGCCCACAGCCTGCCGTTGCCGGCCTTCTGCGGCGGCGGTCCCCACGGCTGGGCGCCCTGCGGTGGCCGGCCGTACGCCGGCTGCGGACCCCACTGCTGCGGGGCGTCGTAGCCGGGCTGCCGGACCCCCTGCTGGTTCGGGTCGTACGGCCGATTCGGGTCGTATGGCTGGTTGGGCTCGTATGGCTGGTTCATCGAAGTCTCCCGATCGGATCATCCACTCAACGTGCTGCCGGACCCGGCGGACGAGCGGGGTGCCGACTCTACCGAGACGCCGCGCGCCCGCAACCGGTTCGCCGCCGAGGGCGTGACGTCGGTTACCGGCCCGTGCGGCCTCAGCGCGGGTCGCGACGCGGACGCGTCCCGAAGTCGCCGATGCCGGTCGTGGACGCGTCGTCGGCGAGATCGCTGGCGCTGCGCCGTACGCCGTCCGGGCCGGCCTCGAGGACCGGTTCGAACCCGCTGGGCTCGTCGAGGGCGGCGTACAGGAACGGCGTCGCGTGCAGCTTCACGTCGTACGCCGACAACGCCCTGCGGTAGCTGCCGACGTTGCGCCACCGGGTGCACAGCACCCAGGTGATCGGCTCGTCGGTGCTGTGCGCGAGCTCGCCGCCGAGGAACCCCGGGCAGGCCGCGAAGGCGCCGAGGGCCGCGGCCCCGCGACGTTCGAAGTCCTCGCGATCGGCCGGCTCGGCGAATCGCACGATGGCCTGCACGTCGGGCCTCCCTGTCTCATGCACACATGCGGCTTTGACAATAGATGTATGGCGGGCGCAACGTATACCGGTGCCCCAGTCCTCTCCGCCCAACGACCGCGCCGACGTGCCGGTCGTCGAGTCGCGCGACCTGTACGTCTCCTACGGCACCCGGCCCGTCGTACGCGGCGTCGACCTGACGGTCCGCCGCGGCGAGGTCCTCGCGGTGATCGGGGCCAACGGCTCGGGCAAGTCCACTCTCGTGAAGGCCCTGATCGGGCTGGTGCCGGTGAGCTCCGGCGAGGTGCGGATCTTCGGCAACCGCCGGATCGGACGCCGCGAGCGCGAGCAGATCGGCTACGTCCCGCAGCGGGTCGGCGCGGCCGGCGGCGTGCCGGCGACGGTCACCGAGGTGGTCCGCTCCGGTCTGCACTCCGGTCTGCTGCGGCGGACGTCGAAGGACTGGCGCACGGCGCTCGACGAGGCCCTGGAGGCGACCGGCCTGCAGGACCTGCGGCACCGGCCGGTCGCGGCGCTGTCCGGTGGCCAGCAGCAGCGGGTGCTCATCGCGCGGGCGCTCATCCGGCGACCGCAGCTGCTCATCCTCGACGAGCCGCTCGCAGGCGTCGACCTCGACCAGCAGGCGTCGTTCGCGCAGACGCTGGCCCGGATCTCCGGGCACGGCCACACGATCATCCTGGTGCTGCACGAGTTCGGCGCGATCGGCCCGCTGCTGACGCGGGTCATCTCGCTGGCCGACGGGGTCATCGACTTCGACGCCCGTCCGGAGGACGCGCAGCTGCACTGCGAGACCAACGACCAGCCGGACTGGGTGCGGGCGGCGCACGACCACACGCACCCGCACGACGATCCGCACCAGGAGCACACGCCCTGGATGCCGCAGGCCCTGCCGGCCCGAGAGGCGCACCAATGACCGTCACCGCCATGAGCGTGCTGAGCCTGCCGTTCATGCAGCGCGCCCTGATCGCCGCACTTCTGGTGGGCATCTGCGCCCCGGCAGTGGGCATCTACATCGTGCAGCGGCGGCTCTCGCTGCTCGGCGACGGCATCGGGCACATCGCGTTCGCGGGCGTCGGGCTGGGCGTGCTCACCGGCACGTCTCCGGTGCTCATGGCGGTGATCGTCTCGGTCCTCGGCGCCATCCTCACCGAGCTCGTCCGCTCCCGTACGAAGACCAGCGGCGACCTCGCGCTGGCGATCCTGTTCTACGGGGGCATCGCCGCGGGCGCCCTGATGATCTCCATCCAGGGTGGCGGCGGGACCAGCGTGCAAGGCTTCCTGTTCGGCTCGATCCTCACCGTCGGCAGCTCGGACCTGGTGCTCATCGGCGTCCTCGCGGTCCTCGTGCTGCTGGTGACGCTCGGGCTGCGGCGGGTGCTGCTCGCGGTGAGCCACGACGACGAGTTCGCGCGGGTCGGCGGCGTCCCGGTCAGCTGGGTCAACGTGCTCATCGCGGTGACCGCCGCGATGACCGTGTCGGTGGCGATGCGGGTCGTGGGGCTGCTGCTGGTCAGCGCCCTGATGGTGCTGCCGGTCGCGGCGGCGTCCCAGATGGCGCGGTCCTTCGCCGCCACGCAGGTGGGCTCGATACTGTTCGGCGTGGTCGTCGCCGTCGCCGGCGTGGTGCTGTCCTACCCGCTGGACGTCGGACCCGGCGCCCTGATCGTCGTCCTCGCGATCGCGCTGTTCTTCGTGACCACGCTGGTCGGTAGGGTGGGCCGGGCGTGACGCTTCGTCACACCAGCCACCTGCCCGTTCGCCCAGCCGAGGGAGCCGCCGTGCCCGATCCCGCGGTGCACCACGTGCACAGCTACCCGGCGGTGCGGGAGTCCTCCCGGGGCACGGCGCCGTCGTTCGTCGCCGCCGGTGAACTGCTCAAGGCGCTCGCCGCGCCGCTGCGCGCACACCTGGTGTCTTTGCTGGACGAGCACGGCCCGATGTGCGTGCACGAGCTGGTCGAGTCGCTGGACGTCGCCCAGCCGCTCGTCTCGCAGCACCTGCGGATCCTGCGTGCCGCCGGGGTGGTCGTCGGCGACCGGCACGGACGTGAGGTGCGCTATCGGCTCGCCGACGAGCACATCGCGCACATCGTCGCCGACGCCGTCACGCATGCCCAGGAGCACCTGCACCGGCACTGACCGCCGCTCGTCCCCCGTTGTGTTGTGACGACTCTGGGCGACTGCGGAATGTGTCAAGCAGCTTGAGACAGTTCGGGTTGCGGCCGCGGTGGGTTGATGTGGACGACGCCGGGCGGTGCTT
>NZ_WBKP01000067.1 GCF_009602465.1 Cumulibacter manganitolerans
GGCCTGCGCGGCGCGCTCGGCGGCGAGCCGGGCGGCGTCGTGGACGGCGGCCGACCGCTGGGCGGTGTCCTGCGCGAGCGCCACCGCGGTGTGCCGCTCCAGGACGGCGAGGTCGTCGAGCACGGAGTCCTGATGACCGGCGAGCTCAGTCTGTGCCGAGCGGATGACCTCCAGGATGGTGCGCGGGGACAGCCCCGAATCGCCCGCGAGGTGCTCGGCGGCGCGCTCGGCGTCCGCCAGCACGCGGTCGATCTCGGCCAGCGAGCGCGTGATCCGGCGGACCGTGTCGTCGGTGCCGCCCGTGTCGATGTCGCCGCCGGCCGAGCCGGTCACCCGCGCGGCGTGCGCGAGCGGGGCGCCCGCCAGTGACCGGGTGGACTCGGCGGCGTCGCGCATCGCCGTCAGCAGGTCCTCGGCCTCGGCTCGCGGAAGGACGAGGTCGGCCTCGCGCAGCGCGGCGCGGCCCTGGTCGAGGGCCTGCTGCGCCGCCTCGATCTCCGGGCCGAGGCCGGAGCGGAAGGTGCGCGAGTGGAGCACCTTGATGGCATCGACGGTCCGGTCCCCGTGCGCGCCGGCGAGGTGCCGCGCGGCGCGCTGCACCAGCGTCTCCGCCCGCGCGAGGTGCTCGGTGGCGGCGGCGGCGTGCTGCCGGACCCGGCCGACCGCGCCGAGTGCCTCGTCGATCGCGGCGCGCCGCTCGCCGTGGGTCGCGGCCAGCTCGCGCAGCCGGGTGGTGGTGGCGTCGAGATCGGCCCGCAGGAGGTCCAGGTCGGCGGTGGCGGACGTCGTGACCGCGCCGCCGCGGTTGACGCTCGAGGCGATCGCGCGGTGCGCGAGGTCGGTGAGGGCGTCCACGCGCACGTCGAGCACCCGCGTGACCGGGGAGGTGTGCTCGATGCGGGCGCGCGCGGCCGCGAGGTGGCTGCGCTGGAAGGCGACGATGTCCTCCGGGCGGTCGGTCGCGCGGCGGTGCTGGACGGTCCGCAGCACCTCCCCGGCACTCGGGGTGCCCTGGCCGGCGGCCAGGGCATCCTGCACCGCCTCCCGGATGTCGGCGACGGCCCGGTGCACCGCCGGGTCGTGCTCGGTGGCGAGCGCGGGGGTCGCGACGTCGAGCATCATGCGCAGGTCGGCGGCCCGCCGAGTCGCGCGGGCCCGGACCCGGTCGTCCTCTCGCGCGAGCTCGCGTAGCGATCGGGAGAGCGTCTCCATCTGCTGACGGGGCGTGCGGTCGACCTGCGGGGTGTCGCGGTGCACCTGGTGCCGCACGTCCTGCGCGGCGCGCTCGTCGCTCTGCAGGGTGGACTGGATCTCCTCGAGGATCTTCGGTGCCCGTTCCTCCGCGAGCTTGCCGCTCCACTCGGCGGGGCCCACCCCGAGGCTCGCGGCGGCGGCGGCGAGGGTGCTGAACACGGGCCGCCCACCGACGAGGTCGCCGATCGCGGTGACGACCGGTGCGGTCATGAACCGCGCCACGTACGACAGCCGGCTCGAGACGCGGCGCAGCGCCGGATCCTCGGCGGCCGACGACGCGACGTCCGCCTCGCCGGACGGAGCCGCCGGTGCCACGGACGCGGAGGGGGCAGCGACGCGTGGATCGTCGCCGGGATCGACCCCGGCACCGGCGTCCGGCGTGCTGCCGAGAGGGCCGCCCGGATCGGCGTCCGCGACCCGGGCGAGGATCTCCAGGTCGCGGGCGTGCACCAGGTCGACGATCTCGTCGCGGACCAGCCCCGGCCGGGTGCCGTCGTTCACCGCGACGAGCGACCTCTGCTTGTCGGGCCGCCCGAACCGGTCGTAGAACTTCCGCAGCTCGTTGGCGATCTCGATGCTGCGCTCGCCCGATGAGCCGGCGAGGGTGGCGGAGGCCGCGGCGAACAGCGCGGTGCCGACGCTGGTGCCGGTGAGCCCGCCGGTGGCGAGCATGCCGCTCGCGATGCGGGTGGCGAGGGTCGAGGCGCCGCCGGCGGAGTAGCGGCCCGAGGAGTACCGGCCGAGGGTCGCCGTCACCCGCGCGCCGTTCTCGGGGTGGGTCTGCAGCACGGAGAGCCTCTTCTGCAGGCTCGCCTCGAGCGACTGCAGCACGCGCACGGCCTCGGCCCGGTCGGGGCTGTTCGCGATCTCGTCGAGCGAGGTGGCGATGCGGACGCCGTACTCCTTCTCGAGCAGCGCCGTGGCGTCGTCGACGTCCGCCATCGCGAGCCGGATCTCGCGGCGCAGGCTGCGGAACGGGTTGAGCCGCCGGGTGAGCGGCGCGGCGACGACCCGCTCGGTGGCGTCGATGAGCCGATCGAGCGCCTGCTCCAGGCGGGCGGTGTCCAGGGCGCGGCGGGCGGACTCCTCGGCGGCGATCGGCGCCGCCGCGCGCGCCGCGATCTGCGCGAGCTCGGTGCGCAGCGCGGTGTGGTCCCGGTCCGGCTTCCGCAGCTCTGCGGCGATCTGCCCGACGCGGTCGGCGTCCGCCGACTGCTCGTCGGCCCGCTTGTCGAGCCGGGCGATCTGGGCCGACTGCGCGTGATAGGCGTCCTGCGCGGCGGCGTCCGTCGCGGCCTGCTGGACGCCGGCCTTCTGGGACTGGATCCGGTTCTCGGTCTCGGCCTTGCGGACGTCGAGTCCGGGGTCACCGGTGAGCCCGAGCCGGCCGAGCAGGCCGCCGCCGATGGCCGCCGCGACGAGGTTGCCGACCGCGGCCACCGTCAGCGCCGCCGACTGCGTACCCGTCAGGGGGAGCAGGTCGATCGCCGTGTGGTCGGCGACGACGTCGGCGATGGGAGCCGCACCGAAGGCCAGGGCGCGCGCCAGCCCGCTGGACATCGCCTTGAACCGCACCGCCGACGCGTCGGCGATCTTGTCCAGCGCGTCCAGGTCACGGCCCCGGACCGGGTCCTGCCGGGCCACCTCCGCATCGTGCCGGGCCGCGAGGCGTGCGTGCGCCTGGCTCAGCGCGCGCCGCAGCCGGTCAGCGTCGGGACCGAATCGCTCGTCCGGTCGTCCGCCGACCTCGGCGGTCGCCGTCCGCGCCTCGTGGCCCTCCAGCTCCAGGCGCCGAGCCTGCCGGTCCTGGTCGGTGGTGCGCGGGTTGCCGTCGTTCGCCGCCCGCGTGTTGGCGGCCGCGCTGCGGAACTTGCGGACGTCGGCGATCACCGACGCGGCGGTCGCGATCGCTCCGCCGACGGCCGTCGCCACGAGCACCGGCAGCATCGCGGCGGAGGACCCGACGACGGCGGCCGTGCCGACCACGGCCGCGGCCGGCACCGACTGCGCGGCGAGCGCCTTCACAAGGAAGGCCCGGACGGGAGGGGGCGCGTCCGGGACGATGCCCTTCTCGTTGGTGTTGAACGAGCGGATCGCGTCCTTCAGGCGCGACGTCCCGTCGAGGTCGGGGATTCCTTGGAGGCGGGCGAAGAACTGTTGCCGGACGTCGGGGTCGGGCATGCCGTCCTCGCCGGCGGCGATGCTGAGGTCGAGGCCGAGGGCGGTCAGCTCGGCATCGACGAGGCGGCGGGCCGGCCCGCGGGCGGTCTCCGAGAGGTCGGCGAGCGCGTCGAAGCGCACCTGCAGGCCCGCCAACCGGCCCACGTCGCGTGGGCTGAACGACGCATCGGTGTCCGTCGCCCGCTGGGAGATGAGCGCGGGAACCTGCTTGCCGAGGACGTCGGTCAGCAGGTCCTCGGTGTTGTTGATCGCGTCCGGCTCGAGCTCGGCGCTCGTGCGGGCGATCTCCTGCGCGAGCACGACCGCGACGTCGGACGGTGACAGGTTGGCCGACAGCGTGATGTCGACGACGGCTTCGATGACCTCCTCGGCGCCGCGACCCCGCATGCCCGGCACGTCGACGATGCGGGTGACCGCGACGTCGTCGTCCATCGACGGCGCGGTGCCGGCCGGGGTGGTCGGCTGCGTGGTGATCCGGATCGACAACGAGCGCGTCGAGCCTTCCGCGAGGAGCGTCGCCGTGCCGTCGGGGGCCGTGTCATGAGTGATCCGCAGGCCGAGCGCCCGGGAGAGCTGCTCGGTGACCGGCCGGGGACCGCGGGGTCCGGCACCGGTAAGGGTTCCGTCGATCAGCCCGGCGAGCGTGTCGTGGTCGAGCGCGCCCGGGTGGTCCGGATCCGTGGTCAGCCCGTGCTCGTAGAGCTGGGGCGACGACGGTGCCGTCGAGGCCGGCGCAGGCGGCGCGGCCGGAGCCATGAACGGCGGTAGGCCGCCGCGGCGGATGCGTTCCTCGATGATCGCCGCGGCATCCTCGACGATCCCGGGGTACCGCGCCCGAAGGCCTTGCTCGACCTCCTCGCGCATGAGCGCGCGGTGTTCCTCCGACGAGTGCACCGTGACGTGCCCGGTCAGCCGGGAGTCGCGGTCGACCAGTGTCTGGAACGCGGCTCGCGCGTCCGGGTGGCTGGAGACGACCTCGAGGTGTGGGCGGTGCTCGGCGAGAAAGCCGGCCCGGACGGCGTTGCGCTCGGCGAGGATCTGCCGGCGCAGCTCGGGGGGTGCCGTCGCGACCGTGTGCCCGGCCTCACCCAAGCGGGACCGTGCGTGTGTGTCGGCGATCTGCTGGGCCTCGTGCCGTAGGCGGCCGTCGAGCGCGGCGACCTCGCGGGCGAACTGGTTGGCGAGGTCGCGCGCCTCGCGTGGCGGGAACTCGCCGTCCTCGAGCAGGTTGGCGTAGCCGTCCTTGAGCTCGAGGCCGTTGCGACCGCGCATCCCGTCGAGGTTCGCCGCGGCCGTACCGGTGCCGAGTGGGTGGGTGATCCCGACCGGGAGCCCGGTGTGCTCCAGCTCGAGGGCGGTCGAGCCCGGCGTGCCGCCCATCTCGGTCCAGCGGAACTCGAGTCGTCCGTGCGCCCGGCCGGCGTCGGGTCGGGTGTCGAGCTCGGCGTGCGCCTCGAGGAACAGCATGCGCGCGTGCTCGAAGATCCGGTTGGCGATGCTCCGGTGGTCGTCGTGCGTCGGGTCGAGCTCAGCGTGCGTCGTGAGCGCGGCGGCCACCTGTTCCACGAGCCGGGACTGCGCCTGGGCGTGCGCGGCGAGCCGGTCGGGAGTGGCGTTCTCCGGGGCGGGGTCGGCGAGTGCTGACAGGTGTGCGGTGATGAGCGTGACGCGCTGCTGGCGGTTGCTCGCCCCGCTCAGGTCGACGCCGAGATCGGCACCGATGCGGGTCAGCGCGTGCTGACGGAAGCTGCTCAGCACCGACGGGTGGGTGTCGCGGCCCCGCCCGGAGCTCGGGGTGGTGCTACCGGCCGGCAGGTGGGGGTTGCCCAGCATCTCCAGCACGCCGGCCGCACCGATGAGGACGATCGCCCGTTCCAGCTGGGCGCCGCGGTGCTCGATGGCGGCGTCCAGGTCGGTCTGCAGCTGCGAGGCGGCCGCCTCATAGTCGTTGGCCAGGGCCTGGCTGGCGTGCGCCGCGGCGTGGGCGTCCCGGGCCGACGACTGCAGATCGGAGATGCGCCGCGAGTCCGCCTGCTGTTCGGCCTGCGCCGTGAGGCGCGCCGCTTGCGCGCGGCTGTCCGCGGCGGCCGCCGCGTGGGTACGGTGCAGCTCGCGGGCGGCGGCGATGTCCCGGGCCATCCGGCGATCGGGCCGCACCGACCGGTCGGTGAGGATCTGCTCGAGCCCCGGATGGGCGTCGTCCACCCGGGCGAACGCGGACGTCGCCAGCGAGTGCTCGAGCGACCGCACCGGGTCGGTGGAGTAGCTCCCCTCGTCGATGACGCCGCCGGCGGCGTCCATCGCGGTGAGCAGCGGGTGGCCGGTATCGGGCACCATGGACGCCCAGTCCGCTGTCGCGGTCGCCGCCTCGTGTGCCTCGGCCTGGCTCAGGCCGCGCTGCATGCCTTCCAGCTCGGCGTTCTCGTGCGCGATGAGCTGCAGGTCGGCGCCGAGCCGGCTGATGTCGCCGGTCGCCATCCGCAGCCAAGCCTCCGCGATGTCGGCATCTCCGGCGAACGGCAGCGGTACGGGCTCGCCGTCGAGCGTGTGCTCGACCGCTCGATCGGAGAACAGGTGGTGCTTGATGTTCTGGATCATCGTGGTGGTGACCGGCGCCGTGCCGCTCGCCGTGGGCACGACCTGCCCGCGCAGGGTGGTGGCGATCCGGATGTGGTCGTCGGACAGCGCGGCGATCATCAGCCGACCGCGCTCGGCGAGCTCGGCCGTGGCTCGCTCGGCCTCCGACGGGATGTCCTGGTTGGCCGCGCCGGCGGGAATGCTGCTGCGGGCCGGCGCGGACTCGGTGCTCGGATCGGTGGTCGCCTGCGGGCTCGTCGCCAGGGGCGCCGGGGTGCGCGCGCCCTCGCCGACCACGTCGGCACGCGAGATGCCCGGCGCGACCTGCTCGGCGATCGCGGTCGCGTCCCGACGGTGCCGCTCGGTGCGGTCGGCCTCCTGTGCCGGGGTGCTCGCCGGCGGTGACGGCTGCGCGGTGAGGTGCTGCAGCGCGGTCGCCTCCACGACCTGATGGGCGAGCAGATCGACGTCGGCCTGGGTTGCGTCACCGGACATGACCCGCGCGTAGGCGCCGCGAGCGGCATCCACCGCCTCCGACCCCCCGCGGGTCACCGACGAGCCGTCGGCGAAGGTATGCCTGAAGGCGGCGCTGATCTGCGTCGCGCCCAACGTCACGCCGCGCGTGTCGAACGATCCGGCCGCGACGCTCGCCGCCGCGAGGCGGGCCTCCGCCGGCACGACCGGCACGTTGAAGGCGACCGCGGGGCTGACGAAGGCCGCGATCCGTGAGCGCAGACTCCGCTGCGCGTCGGACGGGCCGGGGGCGCCCGGTGCGTGCCCGGGACCGCTGGATTGCTGCTGTGCAGCCGAACCGTCCACGGCTCGCGCTGTGCCGAGGCTGCCGGCAGCTGTCTCGGTGGACGAGGCCGGCGCGGCAGACGATGTCGGCGCGGCAGCTTCGCCGGGGAGGCTGCTGGATCCCTCCTGCGCAACCGAGCCATCCTCAGCGGCGGATGCACTATCAGCGACTTCGTCTGCGCTCTGGCTGGAGGCGGGGACATCCGGGGACGCCGCTGTCTCTGCCGACGGAGCCGTGCTCGTCGACGGGCTGCCCGCCTGGTCTGGCGACGGGCTGGCGGTCGGCGCGGTCGAAGGGGTGGTGGCCTGGGCCTCGGCGTGGGTTCCCTGCGGACCGCCCTGAGGATTCTGCTGACCGCCGGATTGGCTTTGGGTCTCGGATCCGTCTCGCACCGTCGACGTCGGATCGGACTGGCCGGTGGGCGAGCCCTGCGTCTGGCTGCTCGACGACGCCTCGGTCTGGCCACCGGGTTGCGGGGCACTCTGCGCGCCGTCATGCGACGCGCTCTGCGTTCCCGGCTGACCGGACGTCTGCGACCCTGGGTTGCTGCTTTGCACATCTGCTTGGGATCCGGCCTGCGAGGCATTCTGGCTGCCGGCCTGCACGCTGGGCTGCGCGCCGTCTCGGCTACCTGGCTGCGATCCGTTCGTACCGGTGCTTTGGCCTGCTCCTTGCGATCCCGGTTGCGTCGATGGTGCTGTGCTGATCGGGGACGGCATCGAGGGCGTGACGGAGGGAGCGGTGAGCCCGGTCGCGTCGGCCGCGAAGTGCGTGGTCGCCCTCCGGAGGTCGGCGATGGTGTCGGGGGAGAAGGGGCTCGCGGTGTTGTATCGCCCCGCCGCGGTGGTGGCGGCGCCGAGCAGCGCCTGGGGCGTGAAGGCCGCGGCGAGATTCCAGTTCCCGTAGACCAGACCGTTGGCCATGAAGCTGCCGGTCGGCGAGGCGATGACGTTGGTGCCGGCCGACAGGGCGAGGTTGGTCAGGTGCCGCCCCACGGCGTTCCCCGGCCTGGCCACCCGGCTCAGCGGGTGGCTGAGGGCGGAGCCGACGAGCCCCCCGATGCCGCCGCCGATACCGGCGGCGATCGTGCGGTTGTAGTCGTACGACGTCCGGTGGCCCTGCTGCATCTGGATCGTCTGGGTGGCGGCGTCGATGAAGACCTCCTCGGCGACCTCCTCGACGACTTCATGGCCGACCCGGGTGACCACCTCGCGGACGGCCGAGCGGCGCGCCGTGACGGCGACCTCCCGAACGACCATCTTCTTGACGACGTCCTGCACGAACGTGCGACCGGCGGCCGTGAGCAGCTTCTGCATCGCCAGGCGGATGGCGGCAACGAGCGCTTCGCGGATGCCGGCACCGATCACGAGCGAGCCGCCACCGGTGAAGAACGCCGCGAGAAGCGAGATGAACGCGGCGATGACCGCGATGTAGAACGCGATGTTGATCGAGATCTTCGCGTAGTTGACCTCGGTGGCGAACCCGCGGGCCTGCTGCGCGTACTGCCCGGCCATCGTCGCCATGACCGGCAGGCCGCCGTCCATCTTGAAGAAGGCGGCCTCGGCGAAGTTGTAGAACTGCTGGAAGGACGGCCCCTCCCAGCCGCCGCTCAGTGTCGTCGCTGCCTGGGCGTAGTCGGTCGTCGCGGTCTCCAGCGCGGCCGCGAGCTCCTCCCAGTGGCTGCCGAGCTCCTCGAGCATCGTCTCGCTGCCCTGGGGCCAGCTCTGCCCGCCGGCGACCCACGAGACGATCTCGTTGGCCCAGTCGGGCAGGTCGAGGACGGCCCAGGCCATCTGCTCGTCGTTGGGATGCTCCGGCATGAGGTGTCAGTCAGCCCGCACTCGTGCCGCGCGCGACGGCGTCGGGAGCGGGTTCGTCGGCGCTCTCGACGTCGTGGTGTGCCGGCTCGGTGGACGCCGTGGTGTCCTCGGTGCCTGCGCTCGTACGGCGGTCGTCGTCCGTGTGGCGCCCGGCGCGGCGTGCGGCCGTGCTGCTGGTGCCGCCGCCGACCGACGGCGCCGTGACGGCGGCCGCAGGACCACGGGGCCGGGAGGCGGGCGCACCGGCACCCTGCGGCGCGCTCGTCGGGGGTGCCGGTGAGCTGGACCCCGGTGACGAGGGACCTGGCAGCGACGCGCCCGCAGGAGTGCCGGTCGTCGCCTGCGGTGGGGTCCCCCCTCGGGCGTGCGGAGTGCCACCGGACGGTCCGCCCGCACCGGGCGAAGGAGCGGACGGAGCGGACGGAGCGGACGGAGCGAACGGAGCGGCGCTGGCGAGCGGTCCGGCCTGCCCGTCGGAACCGGCGCCGGGGGTGCGCCCCGCGGCTGCTGCTGGTCCGGTCGCGCTCGAGCCCGGCGTTTCGGCCGTCGCCGCAGATGGGGGGCTCGGCGTCGCCGCCGTCGGGGCCGCGGTAGCCGACGCAGGCGACCTGACGGCCCGGACGCCGGCATCGGAGCCGGAGGCGCCGCGGCCGCTGTCGCCCGGCGCAGCCTGCACGAACACGGCCTCGGCCGCCTGGCCGGCTTGACCCGGGACGGACGGCTGGGCACTCGAGAACGTCGATCCGGCGGCCGGCGACGCGATGCCGCCTCCGGCACTTCCGCCGCCCCCGGCGCCTCCGCTGCCCCGGGCGCTTGCGCCGCCACCCCCCGTCAGGCCGCTCGGCTCGACCGTGACGGCGTCCATCTTCCGCGCCGCGACGGCGTCCGCGGCGTACGTCGTGTTGAGGGCGGTCTCGACGTTCTCCGGCAGCCGCAGCACCGGATCCAGGATCTTCTCGGTGTCCTCCCGGAACGTCCCGGCGTGCCCGCGCTCGAGGTAGCTCGCGCGGAACTCCTGGCCTTCGCCGTCCTCGCCCCACGGATTCGCGGCGTGCGCCGAGGTGATGCGGCTCATGATCGCGCTCCATGCGGTCTCGAGCGGGCCCTTCGCGCTGTGCAGCTCGCTGATGCCGCGCGCGGCCACCGACGGGTCTACGCGCACGTGCGATGGCTCGGTCATCCGGTTCCCCTCGACTCGTCTGCGGACCTGCGGCTCGGATTGCCGGGCGGCGTGCGGCTGGTGACGGCGCGCGGAGCGAAACAGTGCGCCACCGCTATGACGTCACAACCCCTCTCGACGGTTCAGTCGATCTTCGACGTCCTCGACGACCTGGTCCGGAGTGCCCTGCAGGTGCAGGCGCATGTCATCGCGGCTCACCGCCGGCTCGAAGATGTCCAGCACGCGCTCCTGGGCGGCGTCCGTCGCCCGCCGGATCGTCTCGAGGATCGACTCGGCCAGCGATCGGGCGTCTGGGCGGCGGTAGATGCGTGGGTCGAGATCGAGCGCCAGGAGACTGCCACGCGCGTCGACCGTCACCTTCACCAGCCCGTCGCGCGAGGACTCGGTTATGGAGACCTCGCGCGCCTCCCGCGCCATCCGCGGGCCCTCCTCGACCAGGCGCTCGAACTGCCCGCGCAAGGTCTCGGCCAGCGACCGCATCGCCTGCAGCTGGCTCGGGTCCGGCGGCCCAGGATCTGCCGAGTTGGTGCCCACCTGATGTCCCCCCGGTGCGTGAAGTCGAGCGTGCGGTTCGCGGTCAGTCTAGGGTCCGTCCGCAGGTCGCGCAGGGTATCGGGTCGATACCATGGTCGCCGTGACCGACCTCGGTGGAGCCCACGCAGGACGCCCCGGATCCGTCGGTCCCCGCGTGCGGCGGGCGCTCTGCCTGGTGCTGCTGATGCTGCTGGGCGGCACCGCGCCGGCGTACGCCGCGCCCGAGGGCGGCAGCGCCCCCGCCGCCTGCCAGACCCCGCCGGCGCCGTCGCAGGTCTACCCGAAGGTGCCGTGGAACGTGTCGACGTACGACCCGGCCGAGCGCATCTGGCCCTACAGCACCGGCAAGGGCGTCACCGTCGCGGTGGTCTCGACCGGGGTCGGCGCCGCGCAGAGCCAGCTGGCCGGCCACGTGCTCGGCGGCTACGACTTCGTGCGCAACGACGCCTCGGGCATGGACGACTGCGCCGGGCAGGGCACCGCCGTCGCGACCGTGGTCGCGGCACAGCAGAGCGCAGCGAGCGGCTTCGTGGGCCTGGCCCCCGACGCCCGGATCCTGCCGGTCCGGGTGGCGGAGACCGATCAGGTCGTGCGGGCGAGCGCGCCGGCGGTCACGCCGGCCACCGTCGCCTCCGGTATCGACTGGGCCGTCGCCCAGGGTGCTCAGGTGGTCGTCGTCGCGACCGTCGTCTTCCAGGACGACCCGGTGCTGGCCGCGGCGGTGCAGAAGGCGATCGCGGGCGGCGCCGTGCTCGTCGCGCCCGTAGGCGACGACCACCCCGCGGACGGGCCGGCGTCGGCGCAGCCCACTCCGGCTGACCGCACGCCGTACCCCGCGGCGTACGCCGGCGTCATCGGCGTCGGCGCGGTGGGGCCGTCCGGTGGCCGGCTGCCCGCCTCCGAGGTCGGGCCGTACGTCGACCTCGTCGCCCCGGGGCAGGACGTCGTCGCCGGCGGACCCGGCGGCGGTCACGATCTCTACAGCGGGACGGCGGTCGCCTCGGCGTTCGCCGCGGCCGCGGCCGCCCTGCTGGTCGGACAGCCCGGGACGCCGTGGGCACCCGGGGGCGCAGGCCGCGCGGCGAAGGTGGAGGCCCGGCTGCGCAGCACCGCGTCGCCGGCCTCGGGACGCTTCGCCGAGCTGGGCTACGGTGCCGGTCTGGTCGATCCGAGCCGCGCGCTGACCGAGCTCACCAGCGGTGCCGCGGCCGCCGGGGCGACGCCGTACGTACCGCCGGTGAAGACCGAGCGGGAGCTGGCGCAGCAGCGGATCCTGGCCGAGGGCCGCTCGCGGGCGATCGGCTGGACGTGGGGCCTGCTGGGCGGCCTGCTCGCCGTGCTGCTGGGCTACTCGGTGGTGCGGCGCGTCCGCCGCAACGGCGGACGCGCGCTGACCACCCCGCCGACCGTCGAGACCGAACGCGACCAGGAGCTGCAGTACGTACCCGGCGAGCAGCTGTTCGCGGCACCGCCCGAGCCGAGGTAGCCGGGCGATGCGTGGTCGGGCTAGCGGTCCAGGACGCCCTTCGCGAGCGTCTCGCCCTGCTGCGCGATCTCGGCGGCCTCGCCGAGGTTCTTCTTGAAGGTGCCGAGCGCGGCATGGATCTCCTGCGCTGCCTGGTCCCAGATCTGCTTGCGGCGGGTGAACGCGTCCTTGGCGGACGCCGACTCCCACTTGCCCATCAGCGCGAGACCGTCCCGGTTGACCTGGTCGATCTCGTTCTGCATGGCCGACTCGGCGTTCCCGATCGAGCCGACACCGTCACCCTGGATGTTCCAGTCGACAGCGTAGATATCGCCTGACATGAGTCTTCTCCTCTAGGTCGTACGTCGTGGACGGCCGTCAGGCCTTGTCGATGCTGGCGAGGCTGCTGAACTCGGCCTCGGTCTTCTGGATGACCTGGCTGCCCTGCTCGTCGGCGGCGTTGTACTGGACGCCGGCCTGGGCCATGTCGTCGCCGAGTGTGGTGAGCGCGTAGTACAGCTTGTTGGTCGCGGTCTCGACCTGGGCCTTGGCGGCGACGAAGCTGCTGCCGCCGGCGCCCTTCCAGGTGCTCTGCAGCGGCTCGAGCCCGTTCAGCAGAGCGGCGAGCATGTTCTTGATGCGTTCGCCGGCGTCGGCGGCCTGCTTGGCATACTCGGCCGGGTCTGAGTGGCCGATGCTGGTTCCGGTGGTCATCCTCTGGCTCCTCGGTAGTCGTCTGGGGCACCGCGCGCGACCGCCTGCCGGTCACGGACGCCCCGCTAGGACGCGCTCAACGGTAGCCAGGTTCCGAGTACCCGGGAACGGTCGACGAGCAGTGTTCACCCGCTCGACACCGGCGGCGCGGACGCCGATTCAGCCGGGTGAGCGGGCCGATACGACGTCGAGCGCGGGACCCGCGGGGATCCTCGCGACCAGGGTCGCGGGCATCTCCAGCGGGGTGATCGCGTCCAGCCCCAGCGCCGCGGCGGCCTCCTCGTCCGCGACGGCGAACCGGATGCCCTGATCGGTCACCAGGAACAGCGGTCCGTCGGTGGCGCTCGCGGACTGGATCGAGCGCACCAGCGCCGCGTGGCCCCCCGGCACGAGGACGCGGTCGGCCAGCACCGTGCCGTTCTCGGTGCGTGCGGCGGTGGCCGGGGCGAGCTGCGCACCCTCGACGGGCGCGTCGACCGCGAGGTCGAGCTTCGCCGAGCCGCTCGCGAACGTGGCGCAGACGGTGTTCGCCGTGCCGGCCACCGGCGCCGGCTCGGGGATCTCCCGCGGGGCGTCGTTGAACGTCGCCGGGGGCAGGTCGACGCGCGGCACGGAGGTGACGACGGCGTTGTCCACCTCGACGGCGGTCGGGGTTGACCCGCCGTACGCCGCGGCGGTCGCCGGTGCGGACAGCGTCACGCTCGCCTCGACCGGGCTGATCGAGCGCAGGTCCTTCGCGCGGACCAGGTAGAACTGCTTGGTGGTCTTGTCGACCAGCACCTGTCCCACGGCCCGCCCCGCCACGACCGACGACGGCGTGCCGGCGGCGGGCGTCGACAGCGGGGCGATGGCCGGGCCCTCGGGAAGGCTGGTGAGCATCGCCGTCCCGACCTCGATCTGCGGCGCGTCGCGCAGACCCAGCGCGGTGAGGGCCACGTCGGCCTGCGGCAGGCGGAAGCGGTGGCCGTTCCACAACAGGTACACCGCAGCCGTCTGCGCGTCCTTCACGACGATGCTGCCGGCCCCTACGGACGTGCCCGCCGAACGCTGCGTGCCCACCAGCAGCGCGGTGCTCGGCGCGACCATGCCGGCGTCGGTCTTCGCCGGCTCGCTGCACAGTGTCCACGGACCGGCCGCGAAGTCCTCGGACGGCGGGATGGAGTCCGGCGCGCCGGGGATGCCGAGCCGCGGTCCCCGCGGGACGTCGATGAGCGACGCGTGCGACACCGACACGGGATCCGGGCTGCCGACCAGCAGCGCGGCCGACGAGTAGTTCAGCACCGGGTGCAGCGCGAACTCCTTGGTGCCCGCGTCCTGCAGCCAGGCATACGTCGCGCCGGTCTCCTTCTCGACGATCACCGAGCCGCCGTCCTTCCAGCTGGTGTTGCCGCCGCCCTTGATGACTCCGACGACTCCGGTGACGGCCAGAGCCAGCACGGCGACCATCACGCTGCCGAACATGGCGCCGCCCATCCGGCGCAGCGGCGTCTGGGCCGGGTCGGTCTCGCGCAGCACCAGACCGGAGACGACCCGCCGGACGCTGAACTGGTACGAGTGGAACAGGTCGCGCTTGGTCGCCACGGGCTAGCCCCACAACCCTCGCACGTAGCCGAACAGACCGACCACCAGACACATCAGCGGGACGATCGCGAGCGTGCCCAGGACATCGAGCACGTCGGCGATCCGCGCGACGTACGGCGTGGGCTGGTGGTCGCTGAAGTACCGGCCGACCGCCATCACCAGCAGCGCGAGCAGGACGAGCAGCGGCAGCAGGATCATCGCCCGCTGGTTCGGCGTGAGCGAGGCCGCGATGCCGGAAGCCAGCAGCAGCAGTGGTCCGACCCCTGCGATCAGCAGCGGGATGCGGTGGCGCGCGGTCGGGAACAGCCGGGCCCGCAGCAGAACCGTCACCGACACCACGGCCACGAACAGCAGCGCCGACGGCCGGCCGGAGCGGACCAGCAGCACGCTGCCTACCAGCGTCACCGCGCTCGATCCCATGAGCAGGCCGGTGAGGATCTCGTCGGACCGGCGGACGGTGCCGTGCACCCGCTCGAGGGGAATCTGCGGCTGATCGGCCAGCAGCTCGTCGGTCGTGGTCGGCAGCGACGGCACCGGAAGCTTGCCGAGGCGGATGGCCAGGATGGGGAAGGCGGCGGTGAGCGCCGTGACGATCGTGACCGCGATGGCGCCGGCGTCCGTCCCGTCGACGTGGCCGGCGAGCGCGATGGGGCAGGTCGCCAGGGCCACGAGACCGGCCCAGGCGGTCGCGACGAAGTACTGGATCTGCTGCCCGACGAGCGCGATGGCGATGATCGACGCGACAAGCAGGCAGCCCGCCCCGAGGAGGTACTGCCACGCCTGGAACTGCGACCAGGACTGGTCGCCGCCGAGCACCAGCAGGCCGCCGGCGCCGGCGAACAGCGCGCCCGCGGCGCCGCTGACCACCGCGGCCTCGGTGTCGCCGGGCCGGCTGCGGGAGAACCCGAACGCGGCGATCAGGAACGCGACGGCGGCCGCGAGCGCCACGAGGCCCGGCGGCTGCCA
>NZ_WBKP01000068.1 GCF_009602465.1 Cumulibacter manganitolerans
ACCACCGGGCAATTCTTGTGGCCGTCAGCGGGCAGGTTTCATGTCCGCCACCGGGCAGTTCCTACTGTCCCTTGACACGCGCGCTCACGAAGCTCCGGCGGATACTTCTTCGGTGCTGGCATGACCCCATCCTCCGTGGAATCAGACCCTCTACCAAACCCGGGGCGATTCAAGGCCTGTGCCAACGCTGCAACCAGGTCAAGGAACAACCCGGCTGGCGCACCCAGCCCCGCATCATCGAAGGCAGGCACGTCACCGTCACCACCACACCCACCGGCCACGCGTACATCAGCACCCCACCACCACCAGTGAGCGAACCACCACCACGAAAGGTCACCAGCCTCGAGCAGCACATCCGCAAGCGACTCGAGCACACCCGACCGCGGAGCCGGCTGACGAGCACCGGCGTCGTGACGTGGTTGCCGCATCGATTGCTGCGCTAGGGTCGGCGACGAGGTGAGGAACACGATGAGCGAGATCAAGAATCTGGCCGACCGCATCGCCGGGGGCGAGCTGACGGCGGTACAGGCAACCCAGGAAGCGATCGATCGGATCGTGGCGCGAGACGACGAGATCAACGCGGTCGTCGTCCGCGATTTCGACCGGGCACTCGACGCCGCGCGGCAGGCCGACGACCGGCTCGCCGCGGGCGAACGGGCTCCGATGCTCGGCGTCCCCATGACGGTCAAGGAGAGCTACGACGTGGCGGGACTGCCGACCACGTGGGGCTTCGCCGAGCATCGCGACCACATCGCGACTGCCGACGCGCGGGCCGTACGCCGGCTCAAGGAGGCCGGCGCGATCATCGTCGGCAAGACGAACGTGCCGCCGGCGCTCGCCGACTTTCTGTCGGTCAACCCGGTGTACGGCGCGACCCACAACCCGCATCGGCACGGGCTGTCCTCCGGTGGATCGTCGGGCGGCTCGGCCGCCTCGCTCGCCGCCGGCTACGTGTGCGCCGAGATCGGCAGTGACATCGGCGGCTCGATCCGCATCCCGGCCGCGTTCTGCGGCGTGTGGGGCCTCAAGCCGACGTTCGGCCTCGTCGGCCGCGAAGGTCACTGGTGGCCCGGAACCGACGGCGGCGAGCTCAACCTCAGCGTGGCCGGTCCGCTGGCCCGAACCTCCGAGGATCTGGCCCTGCTGCTGGAGATCATCGCCGACCATCCGCTGCCGATGCCGCGGCGGACCTCGCCCGAGGGTGCCCGCATCGCCGTGATCACCGAGCATCCGGTCGCGAAGATCAGCGCCGACGTCAGCCGGGTGCTCGACGAGCAGTGCGCCCGGCTGGAGGCGAGCGGCGCGACGGTCGACCGGGCACCGCAGCTGCCCGACCTCGCGGCCACCCACCGCGACTACGTGAAGATGCTGCTGACGGTGCTCTCCCGCGGCAACGCCCCGGAGGGCGTCACGCCGGTCACGCTCAGCGCCTGGTTCGACATGATCGACCAGCAGGCCCGCACCTCGCGGGCCTGGAACGCGGCGCTCACCGACGAGTACGACGCCGTCCTCGCGCCGGTGTTCGGCTCGACCGCGTTCCCGCTGGACGAGGTGACGATGGATCACCGCACCGTCGACATCGACGGAGAGCAGACCCCCTGCGGGGCGCAGCTCGCCTGGGCCGGCCTGGCGACCTACCCCAACCTGCCGTCGGTGTGCCTGCCGGCCGGCACGGGGTCCGACGGCCTACCGATCGGGCTACAGCTGATCGGGCGGCAGTACGCCGAGCCCGAGCTGCTGGCCATCGCGGCCGGCTCCGCTCCCGGCCGCACCAGCGCCTGATGAACGGATCTGCGGGGGAGTAGGACACGCTATCGGGCGATTAGCGTGTCCTACTCCCCCGCAGAACCTCAGGCACCTCAGACGGTCTGGTCGGCGAACGCCTCCGGCGACGGGCACGAGCAGACCAGGTTGCGGTCGCCGTACGCACCGTCGATGCGGCGTACCGGCGCCCAGTACTTCGCAGCCAGGGTGTGCTCGGTGGGGAACGCGGCGTCCTGCCGCGAATACGTGTGCGGCCAGTCGCCGGCGAGCTGCAGCGCGGTGTGCGGCGCGTTGCGCAGCGGGTTGTCGGTCACGTCCCACTCCCCCGACTCGACCCGGTCGGCCTCCTGCTTGATCGCGATCATCGCGTCGCAGAAGCGATCCAGCTCCTCGAGGTTCTCCGACTCCGTCGGCTCGACCATCAGCGTCCCGGCCACCGGGAAGCTCATCGTAGGAGCGTGGAACCCGTAGTCGATCAGCCGCTTGGCGACGTCGTCGACGGTCACGCCGCTGGTCTTGGTCAACGGACGGATGTCCAGGATGCACTCGTGCGCCACCAGGCCGTCCGCGCCGGCGTACAGCACCGGGTAGTGCTCGCGCAGCCGCGCCGCGACGTAGTTGGCGTTCAGGACGGCCGTCTCGGTGGCGTGGGTGAGGCCCTCGGCACCCATCATCCGGATGTACGCCCACGAGATCGGCAGGATGCCCGCCGATCCCCACGGAGCCGCCGACACCGGACCGGGGCCGGTGGCCGGGCCGGCCTCGGCGACCAGCGGATGGTTGGGCAGGTACGGCGCCAGGTGCTCGCGGACGCCGATCGGACCGACGCCCGGACCGCCGCCGCCGTGCGGGATGCAGAACGTCTTGTGCAGGTTCAGGTGCGACACGTCGGAGCCGAACCGGCCCGGCTGCGCGAGCCCGACGAGCGCGTTGAGGTTCGCGCCGTCGACGTACACCTGGCCGCCGGCGTCGTGCACGAGCCCGCACACCTCGCTGATGGTCTCCTCGTACACGCCGTGCGTCGACGGGTAGGTGACCATCATGGCGGCGAGCTGGTCACCGTGCTGGGCGATCTTGGCCTTCAGGTCGTCCACGTCGACGTTGCCGTCCTCGTCGCACTTCACCACGACGACCTTCAGGCCGGCCATCACCGCGGACGCCGCGTTGGTGCCGTGCGCGGACGACGGGATCAGGCAGACGCGGCGCTCGGCGTGCCCGTTGGCCTCGTGGTACTTCGCGATGGCGAGCAGCCCGGCGAACTCGCCCTGCGAGCCGGCGTTCGGCTGCAGCGACACCGAGTGGTAGCCGGTGACCTCGGCCAGCCATCCGGCGAGGTCGTCGAACAGCCGCGCATACCCGCGGGCCTGCTCGACCGGGGCGAAGGGATGCAACCCGCCGAACTCCGGCCAGGTGATCGCTTCCATCTCGGTGGTGGCGTTGAGCTTCATGGTGCACGAGCCGAGCGGGATCATGCCGCGGTCGAGGGCGTAGTCCTTGTCGGAGAGCCGGCGCAGGTAGCGCAGCATCGCGGTCTCCGAGTGGTGCGCCGAGAACACCGGGTGGGTCAGGTACTCGCTCTCGCGGTCGAGCACGAGCGCCTCGTCGGCGGTGTCGACCAGCGCCCCGACGCCGAACGCGGCTAGCACGCCGGCCAGGTCGCCGTCGGTGGTGGTCTCGTCGCAGGACAGCTGCACGGTGTCGGCGTCCACCCGCCACAGGTTGATCCCGTTGTCGAGCGCCGCCGCGACCACGTCGTCCGCGCGGCCGGGCACCCGCATCGTGAGGGTGTCGAAGTAGGACGCCGTGACGACCTCGACTCCGCCGTCGGCCAGCGACGTGGCCAGCCGGGCGGCCTGCCGGTGCACGCGGGCCGCGATCTCACGCAGCCCGACGGGTCCGTGGTAGACGGCGTACATCGACGCCATGATCGCGAGCAGCACCTGCGCGGTGCAGATGTTGGAAGTCGCCTTCTCGCGGCGAATGTGCTGCTCGCGGGTCTGCAGCGCGAGGCGGTACGCCGGGGCCCCGGCCGCGTCGACCGACACGCCGACGAGACGCCCGGGCATGGTCCGCTGCAGCCCGGTGCGGACCGCCATGAAGCCGGCGTGCGGGCCGCCGTACCCCATGGGGACGCCGAAGCGCTGGGCGGAGCCGACGGCGACGTCGGCGCCCAGCTCGCCCGGCGAGGTCAGCAGGGTGAGGGCGAGGAGGTCCGTGGCCACCGTGACGAGCGCCCCGGCGCCGTGCGCGGCCCGGACGATCTCCCGCGGGTCGCGGATCTCCCCGGAGGACGCCGGGTACTGCAGCAGCACGCCGAACACGTCGCCGAGGTCGGCATCCGCGTGGAACAGCGCCTCCTCGAGGCCGACGCCGAGGTCGAGCACCAGGACCCGCAGGCCGAGGGCATCGGCGCGGGTCTGCACGACGGCGAGCGTCTGCGGGAAGATGTCGGCGTCCACGACGAAGGTCGGCCGCTCGGACTTGCCCTTCCACGAGCGCAGGCTCAGCGTCATCGCCTCGGCCGCCGCGGTCGCCTCGTCGAGCAGGGACGCGCCGGCGATGTCGAGCCCGGTGAGGTCGCAGACCATCGTCTGGAAGTTCAGCAGCGCCTCGAGCCGGCCCTGGGAGATCTCCGGCTGGTACGGCGTGTACGCGGTGTACCAGGCGGGTGACTCCAGCACGTTGCGCTTGATGACGCCCGGCACGTGCGTGTCGTAGTAGCCCAGCCCGATCATCGAGCGCTTGCGCTCGTTCTGGTCGGCCAGCGCGCGCAGCTCGTCGATGGCCTCCGGCTCGGTCGCCGCCGCGGGCAGGTCCAGCGTCCCGGGGATCCGGATGCCACTGGGTACCGCCCTGTCCATCAGCTCGCGCAGGGACGACGCACCGACGACGGCGAGCATGCTCTGGACGTCGCTGTCGGACGGGCCGATGTGCCGACGTTCGAAGGAAAGATGGTCAGTGCTCACGCGGACTCCAGGACAGACGAGTACAGGTCGTCTCCCCCTCAGTCGAGCGTGCGAGCCCTTCAGAGATGCCTGTCCCGCACGGTCCTGGTGCCTGAGAGGTTGCGGGGAGTGTTGCCCCTTCGGCGCTCGCCCAGCCGCGGCGAGACTCTCCCACGCGGGATGGTCAGCGCCATCCAGATTACCTCACGACGACGCCCCGGCGCCTCAGGCGGTGGCGGCCTTCCGGGCCATGCGGCGCCGCGCGAGCTCGTCGCCGGCCGTGGACGTCTCGTCGACGTCCGTGCGCACCGAGGGCAGGTGCTCCAGCGAGCCGGTGAGCTCCTTGAGCGCGCCCGACACCGCGATCCCGAAGACGCCCTGGCCACCGGCCAGCAGGTCGACCACCTCTTCGGCGGAGGTGCACTCGTAGACCGTGGTCCCGTCGGACAGCAGGGTGATGTTGGCCAGGTCGTCGACGCCGCGCTGGCGCAGGTGGTCGACGGCGGTGCGCACGTTCTGCAGGGAGATCCCGGTGTCGAGCAACCGCTTGACGACCTTCAGCACGAGGATGTCCTTGAACGAGTAGAGCCGCTGCGAGCCCGAGCCGCTCGCGGTCCGGATGCTCGGGGCCACCAGCCCGGTGCGCGCCCAGTAGTCCAGCTGCCGGTAGGTGATGCCGGCGGCGTTGCAGGCCACCGGGCCGCGGTAGCCGACCAGGTCGGCGCGCACCGCCGCCTCACGGGCGTCCGGGAAAAGCGCGTCCTGAATGTGGCGATCGCTCACGAGTTCCTCCAAGTTGGGGGCCGGCGCCCAGGCGCCAAAGCACACCGAGGTAATTCACGGTACGCATCCACCGTCGGTGGCGTCAATGACACCGTACGGGCGAGCGAACCCTGAACCTTCACTTCAGGGTTAAGCCACGCGCTGTGTGACCCAATCGTGATCAGGAGCCGGCGAAGTCCTCGGGGGTGACGTTGTCGAGGAACTCGCGGAACTTCTCGACCTCGTCCTCGGACTCCTCGCCGTCCTCGCCGGCGGTGGCCTCGTCGATGGTGATCCCGGCCTGCTCGATCAGGTCGTCGTCGGCCAGGATGACCGCCCCGGTGCGCAGCGCGAGCGCGATGCCGTCGGAGGGCCGCACGGTGACCGGTTCGGCGCCCTGCAGGTCCAGCTCGGCGAAGTACAGCCCGTCCTTCATGCCGGTGATCCGGACCCGCTCCAGCTTCGAGCCCAGCGCCTCGATGACGTTGACCAGCAGGTCATGGGTCAGCGGACGCGGCGGCTTGATGCCCTGCTGCTCGTAGGCGATGGCGCTCGCCTCGGCGCTGCCGATCCAGATCGGGAGGAACTTCTCCCCCTCGACCTCGGTCAGCAGGACGATCGGCTGATTCGCCGGCAGCTCGACACGTACGCCGACGACACTCATCTCGCGCATCTGCTCGGCTCCTTCCTAGGAGTTGACCTGGCGGCGCAGCCCGGAACGGACCAGCGTCGCGTGCAAGCGCACCGACAGGGCGGCGAGCTCACGAATCGTCTCTTCGGCCTTGCCGCGAGACTCGGGCGTCTTGTGCCGCATCAGTGGCGTGACCACCTGCGCGAACAGCCCGATCTCACGGTCGGCCTGCGTCCGGAACGAACGCAGATGCCTTGCCTCAAAACCGTACTCCGCCAGCGCCGCGACCGCCGTCGCGATCTCGAAGGCGTCGGTGTCGAACTGGCCGTTGCGCTCGGCCGTGATGACGCCGTACTGCTCCATGCTGGTCAGCATCTCCTCGCTGAGGCCGGACTGCTCGAGCAGCTCGGCGCGGGAGATCCGCACCCGCGAGGTGGGCTTGGCGAACTCCTCGGTGCTGGGCAGTCCGTCGGAGGAGCGCGCCATCGACAGCACGGGCACCCGCGGCTTGGCCGGGTCGGTGGTGACGTCCAGCCCGCGGTCCATCGCGTCGAGGTTGGCCTTGATGACCTTCAGCGGCAGGTAGTGCTCGGTCTGCATGGTCAGCACGTAGCGCACCCGCGCGAGGTCGGCGTGCGAGAACTTGCGGTACTGCGACTTGGTGCGGGCCGGTTGCAGCAGCCCCTGGTCCTCGAGGTACCGGATCTTCGAGATGGTGATCTCCGGGAAGTCCGGCAGCAGCGCCGCACGCAGCTCGCCGATGCTGATCGATTCGTCGGGAGCGGTACTCACTGGTCGCGCTCACCGTCCGCGGTGCGGTGCCCCACGAGGAAGATGAGCCGGAACTTGCCGATCTGCACCTCGTCGCCGCTGGCCAGCGTGGCGGTGTCCACGATCTCGCGGTTGAGGTACGTGCCATTGAGGCTGCCCACGTCGTGCACGGTGAACTGCGCACCCTCGCGGCGGAACTCGACGTGCCGTCGGGAGACGGTGACGTCGTCGAGGAAGATGTCGCTCTGCGGGTGCCGGCCGGCCGTCGTGACGGGCTGATCGAGCAGGAACCGGCTGCCGGCGTTGGGGCCGCGCTTGACCACCAGCAGCGCCGTGTCGGCCGGCAGTCCCTCGATGGACATCTCCGGCTGGGCGGCGTCGTCCTCGACCTCGTGCGGGGCGTCCTGGGGCAGGCCGTCCTCGCCCACGGGGCGGAACTGACGCGTCGTCTCGCTGGACGGCAGCGCGGAGTAGTCCGCCGTCGCACCGTTGGTGGGCGCACCGCACTGCGCGCAGAAGCGAGCGTCCGCGGTGAGCTCTGCGTTGCAGTTCGAGCACTTCAATGGAAGACCTTTCGGCGTCGCATCGCCCCGGCGCCCGCCGCGGCTTGGGACAAGGTTACGTGGTGCGGAAATCGAGGGTCAACGTGAGGTGGAGGCTCAGGCTGCCCAGGTCAGGACGCCGGCCACGAGGCCGGAGTCGGTCAGGAGGCGGTCTTCTCGCCGTACGCCGCGGCGTCGAGCAGCCCGTCCAGCTGCGCCGCGTCGGCGAGCCGGACCTCGAACATCCAGCCCTTGCCGTACGGATCGGTGTTGATCACCTCGGGTGCGCCGTCCAGCTCCTCGTTGCGCCGAACCACCTCTCCGGTGATCGGCGCGAACAGCTCCGAGACGCTCTTGGTGGACTCGACCTCGCCGCACACCTCGCCGGCGGTGACGGCGGTGCCCTCGGCCGGCAGCTCGACGAACACGATGTCGCCGAGCGCATCCTGCGCGTGGTCGGTGATGCCGATCCGCACGACGCCGTCCTCGAGATCGCCGCCGACCTGCACCCACTCGTGCTCCTCGGTGTACTTCAGGTCGGTGGGGATCATCGCGCGCTCCTCGTCGGGTGGGGGCCGGACCGGTGAGGTCAGGACGGTTTGGCAGGCTCAGCGTAGTCAGGCGCCTTGGGCTGCCGCAACGCGGTGATGTCCACCTGGCCGGTCTGCGTGACCGTGGCCTTGGCGCCCGCGTAGCCGATCGTCGCCACCGCCCCGCCCGGGATGCCCATGGCCGTGGCGAGCGTCTCCGGGTCACCGATCGCCAGCACCGTCAGCGGGAAGCCGAGGGGGGCGCCGTCCAGCGCGATCGCGCCACCCTTGGCCGTGACCGCCGAGTCCACGCCGACGCGGGTGCCGCCGACCTGGATGGCCTCCGCGCCCGCGGCCCGCAGCTCCTGGATGACCGTGATCATCATGTCGGCCGGCGGGTTCGGTGGCGCGTCGGTGATGGCCAGCACGATCCCGGGACCGCTCGCCGGCACGGTCCCGTTGAGGATCTGCAGCTTCTGCAGCTGCTTCTGCGCCTCCTCGAGCGCCGCCTGCGCCTTGTCGCCGCCGGAGGCCAGGTCGTCCTTGGTGGCCGCCAGGTCGCCGACCTCCTTGCCGAGACGGTCGTGCTGGCTGTCGAGATCGTCCAGGATCCGCACCAGGTCCTCCTGCCGGGCGCCGCGCAGGTCGCGGTCGGTCGTCGAGGTGAGCCGCGCCTGCAGCGCCAGCCCGAGCCCGATCAGCAGGCACACCGCCGCGATCGCCAGCTTGCTGCGGGTGGAGAACCCGCTTCCCCGCCGGCTCATGCCTTGAAGACGTGCCGGCGGATCGCCGCGGCGTTGCCGAAGATGCGGATGCCGAGCACGACGACGACGGCGGTCGAGAGCTGGGCGCCCACGCCGAGCTTGTCCCCGAGGAACACGATGAGCGCGGCGATGACGACGTTGGAGACGAACGACACGACGAACACCTTGGCGTCGAAGATGCCGTCGAGCCGCGCGCGGACGCCGCCGAACAGGGCGTCGAGCGCGGCGATCACCGCGATCGGCAGGTACGGCTGCAGCCAGATCGGCACGGTCGGGTCGAGCCAGACGCCGAGCACGACGCCGGCTACCAGGGCGATGACGCCAGGGATCACTCAGTTGCCTCCGGATTCGTTGCCGCTGCCCACCGGCTCGGCGGCCGGGGGCAGGGTGAGCTTGTCGACGGTCTGCACGTCGTACTGCGCGCCGTACGCCGATCGGTAGGTGCCGAAGCGGCGGGCCGGCTCGGTCGCGGCGAAGTCGGCGGGCAGGGTCGCCGGATTGCCGACCACCTTGATCACGTACGGGCTCGAGGTCGGCTGGAAGTCGATGAGCACCGCTCCCCCGGCCTGGCGGATCGCCGTGCGGGGCCCGATGCGCTTGTCGTTGATCGCGACGGCCTCCGCGCCGCTCGCCCAGAGCGCGTTCACGGCGCGCTGCAGGTCGACGTCGGTCACCAGCCCGTCCTGGCTGACCGTCTGTCCGTGCCCGACGGGATCGTTGCTCTGGGCCGGCTTCGGATCGGCGATCGTGATCGTGATGCCGGGTCCGGTCACCGACGTCAGCGCGGCCAGCAGCTCCTGCGCCTGCAGGTCGTCCAGCAGCTGGGCGCCGGCCTCCGACGAGCCGAGCACCTTCTCACGCAGTGCCGCGACCGCCTTGCGCAGCTCGGCCAGCTGCGCGGTCTGCGCACTCACCTGTGAGGACCGCGCGTCGACCCGGGCGATGAGCGCGGCGCGGGCAGCCTGGCGGTCGGTGGCCTGGTGCTGCTGCTGGCGGAAGGCGACCCCGACGATGAGCCCGGCCACGACCAGCACGACGGCCGCCACTGCGCGGGCCGCGCCGGGATGTCGCCGGACCGAGCCGGCCGCCTCGGCGTACGCCGGGTCGAGGGTCTGCGTCATCAGCGTGCGCAGGCCCCAGCGGTCCGCGGGCGCCGTCATGTCGCGACCGCCTTGCGCTCGGCGCGGACGATGCCGTCGATCTGCCGCACGTAATGCCCGCCCGCGATGAGGTAGAGCACCGCGCCCCAGATGATGAACGCGTAGGCGAGCGGCAGCGCGATCGCGGCGAGCGCGTCGGAGGCGTTGGCGAGCAGCAACAGCGGGAACCCGTAGAGCAGGTTGAAGGTGGCCGCCTTGCCGAGGTAGTTGACCTGCAGCGCCTCGTAGCCGTGCCGGCGCAGCACCAGCAGGGCGGCGCCCACGACCGCGTCGCGCAGCAGCAGCAGCCCGACGAACCACCACGGCACGAAACCGCGCAGCACGAACGCGAGCAGCGTGCTGAGGATGTAGAGCCGGTCGGCGGCGGGATCGAGCAGCTGCCCGAGGTGGCTGATCTGGTTCAGCCTGCGGGCGATCCTGCCGTCCGCCCAGTCGGTGAACGCGGACGCCGCGAGGACGGCGGTGGCCCACCCGTCGGCGTGCGGGCCGAGCAGCAGCCACAGGAACAGCGGCACGCCGGCGAGCCGCAGCATGCTGAGCAGGTTCGGGATGGTCCAGACGCGGCGGCTGACCTCGACGTCCTCCGTCATGCCCGGCGGCGGTAGCCGGCGGTGGCCGCCACGTGCACGCGGTCGCCCTCGGAGAGCACCTGCAGCTCGGCGTGCGCGCCGTCGGGCGTGCCGACGGCGGTCACGGCGTCGCCCACGAACACCGGCGCCTGTACCCGGTAGTCGAGCTGGGCGAGCTCCAGCGACGGCTCGTTGCGCAGGGCGAGCGTGGCGAGCTGCTGCGCGAGCAACGGGCCGTGCACGACCAGGTCCGGGTATCCCTCGACCTCGGTGGCGTACGGGCGGTCGTAGTGGATGCGGTGCGAGTTGCCGGTGATCGCGCTCATCCGGAACAGCCGGATGGGATCGGTCCGGATGTCGTGCTGCCAGGGCGCGGCGCTCGACGGACGGCGCGTGGGGCGTGCGGGCCAGCTGCGCGGACCCGTCGGCTCGCCGGCCCCGGACCGGTAGACGTGGTTCTGCACCTCGGTGAGCCGCAGGTCGCCGGCTTGGCGGTACTCGTACCGGACGCTGACCAGCACCATCTCCCCCGTGCGCCCGCTCTTGGGCGTCGCGGACAGCAGCGTGCCGGTCCGCTCGACCGCCTCGCCGAGCCGTAGGTCGGCGTGCGACGTGACCGAGCCGCCGGCCCACATTCGGCGGCGCTCGGGGATCGGCGGCTGGAAGTGCCCACTGACGGGGTGCCCGTCGACGCCGAGCCCGGCGTACGGGGGCCAGTCGGTGAAGTACACCCAGTGCCACGTGGGCGGGAGCACGCCGGGGGGCGCCAGGCCGCCGGCGTCGAGGATGTCGGCGAGCCAGCTGCTCACCCGCTCGTCCAGCAGGTCGGTCTCGACCAGCGTCGACGGCTCCCAGCCGGTGATGTACTGCTCCAGCGAGCTGCCCATCGAGCGTCCCTTCCCTCGTAACCGGCTCCGACTCTATCGGCTGACGCCGTCCGCGCTCGGACGCCCGGCGGGCGATCAGGCGTTGGGCGCCACGGCCGTCCCGGCGCCGCGACGCCGGATCTGGGGCTCGGCCGAGTGCGACGCGGCCGCCGCGGTCGATGCGCCGAGGACGACGAAGCCGTTGTCGCGGATGAGCTCGAGGTCGGCCTCGGCCGCCTGGCCCTCCGAGGTGAGGTAGTCGCCCAGGAAGATCGAGTTCGCGATGTGCAGCGCGAGGCCCTGCAGGGAGCGCAGGTGGATCTCGCGGCCGCCGGCGATCCGCAGCTCGCGGTCGGGGCACGCGAACCGCGCCATCGCGAGGATCTTCAGGCAGCGGATCGGCGTGAGCTCCCAGGTCCCGGCCAGCGGCGTGCCGTCGAACGGCATCAGGAAGTTCACCGGGATGGACTCCGAGCCGAGCGCGCGCAGCGCGAACAGCGCCTCGACGAGCTGCTCGTCGCTCTCCCCGAGCCCCGCGATGAGCCCCGAGCACGGCGACATGCCCGCGCCCTTGACCTTCTCCACCGTGTCGACGCGGTCGGCGTACGAATGGGTGGTCGTGATCGAGTCGTGGTGCGACTCGGCGGTGTTGATGTTGTGGTTGTAGGCGTCGACGCCCGCCTCGCGCAGCCGCTCCGCCTGGCCGTCGCGCAGCAGCCCGAGGCAGGCGCACACCTCGACCTCGGGGTGCTCGCTCTTCAGCGCGCCCACCATGCCGGCCACCCGCTCGACGTCCCGGGTCGTCGGCCCCCGCCCGCTGGCGACCATGCACACCCGCGTGGCGCCACCGCGCAGGCCGGCTCGCGCCTGCTCGAGCGCGTCCTCCGGCTTCAGCCAGGTGTACTTCAGGATGTCGGTCTGCGAGCCGAGGCGCTGCGAGCAGTACCCGCAGTCCTCGGGGCACAGGCCCGACTTGAGGTTGACCAGGTAGTTGACCTTCACGGTGTTCGCGAAGTACCGGCGACGCAGCCGGCCGGCCGCCGTGACCACCTCGAGGATCTCCGCGTCCGGCGCTCGCAGGATCGCGAGGCCGTCCTCGGCGGTGAGCGGATCGCCCTCGAGGACGGATTCGGCGAGGGCGGCGAAGGACACGGGCACGGCGGGCTCCTTGGAACGGCGGACCTGAACGGCGTTCAGGTTACCTGAACGGTGTTCAGGTACGCGTGCCGGCCGCCGGGAGGCCCCGAAAAAGCCGAATGCGACGGCTCCCGAGGGAGACGTCGCATTGGTGGGGTGCCGGCTACGCGGCCAGCGCGTCGGCCGCGGCCGAGACGATCGATTCGTTGCCGATCTCGCGTCGGGCCCACGCCATGTACTCCGGCGTACCGACGACGAAGCCCTGCTTGTTGACCAAGCGGCTCATCGTCGTCGCCGCGATCCGTGCCTCGTGCGGCTGGTAGCCGAGCTGCATGATCGCGTTGCACATCCGGTTCATCTCATCGATGCCGATGCTTCGGTTCATGTCTCGACCCTCCTTTCCTTGGTGTTGCTGTCGCCGACGAGTCAAGTGGCCGGCTGTGACGACGCAGCGAACTGCGCCTTGGTTTCGGGTGAACGTCGGTGATCCGCTCGTGGGGATCCACGCCGGGGTCGCGACCGCGAGAGCTTCGACGACCGCTGCGCCGCGAGGGCTGCGGGCGGTGCTCCCGACCGGGTCGAGCGACAGTCGTTCGCCGCGCGAACTATCTACCCTACCCCAGAAACGGCCGAGGCGCCACGCCCGACGTACGCCTAGCTCGTCCGCTTCCTCTGGTACCGGAACAGGCACTCCTGGGACACGGTGGCCACCAGGTACCCGTCCATGTCGAAGACGGACCCGGTGTAGAGGCCGCGCCCGCCGCCGGTCCGCCGCGGACCGTAGTTGAACAGGTGCCAGTCGTTGATCGCGGGAATCCGGTGTAGCCACACGGTGTGGTCGATCGTGGACAGGAACCCCACCTCCGGAGTGCGGACGTCGGCCAGGCCGCTGCCGGCGTCGGTCAGGTAGATCAGCCCGGCGGCGTTGAGCACCGGGTCGTCACCGAGGTCGGTGGTGACGCGGGCGAGGAAGTCCTTGGGCCAGTTGCCGTGCGGATTGTCCCGGGTGGGCTCCTTCATGGCCACGGAGTGCAGCCGGCGCGGATCCCAGTCGCCGAGCTCCTCGGGGACCCCGATCGGCTCCGGGTGCACGAGCTGCATCTCGGGGCCTTCGTTGGACTTGTGGAAGCTCACCGTGCAGTTGAAGATGACCTCGCCGTCCTGCTTGGCGATCACCCGCCGGGAGGAGAACGACCCCCCGTCGAAATCGGCGCTGACGTCGAAGATGATGGGCTTGGCGGGGTCACCGCCGCGCAGGAAGTAGCAGTGCATCGAGTGCGGCAGCCGGTCCGCGTCGGTCGTGCGGCCGGCGGCGAGGATCGCCTGGCCCGCGACCTGGCCGCCGTACAGCGGGAACCTCTCCTCGAAGTGGTAGGTGGAGCGGTACAGCCAGGGGTCGAGCCGCTCGAGGTCGAGGATCTGGGCGAGGTTGTCGTTGCCGGACGGCTGGGTCATGCGTAGCACGCTACCCAGCCGTCCGCGACGGCCGCGCAGGTGCCTAGGACGTCTGCCCGGAGCGGATCTGCGCGACGATCTGGGACACCGTCGAGCTCGGGATGGCGAACCCGAGACCGACGTTGCCGGACTCGCCACTGGCGTTGGCCGGCGAGTAGATCGCCGAGTTGATGCCGATGACCTGGCCGCTGGAGTCCAGCAGCGGGCCGCCGGAGTTGCCGGGGTTGATCGCGGCGTCGGTCTGGATCGCGTCGTACGACACCTGGCCGGACTCCCCCTCGGTCGTCACCTTGCGGCCGACGTAGCTGACGATGCCCGACGTCACCGTGTCGTTGAGGCCCTCGGGCGCCCCGATCGCGACCACCGCGTCGCCGACGCGCACCGTCGACGACTGGGCGAGCGTGGCGGTGTGCAGCCCGCTCACCCCCTGGGCGTCGATGAGCGCGATGTCCGCGCTCGGCTGCTCGCCCACGACCGTGGCGCCCGCGGTCGACCCGTCATGGAACCGGACGGTGATCTTCGAGCCGGGCCCCAGCGAGGCGACGACGTGGTCGTTGGTGACGATCTGGCCGTCGGCGGTCAGGATCACCCCGGATCCGATCGCCGTCCCGCGCGGCGACGACACCTTGATCTCGACGACCGTCGGCAGCGCCTGGTCGGCCACCGCCTGCACGCTCCCGGCCACGTTGCTGACGGAGGCGGCGGGAGCGGCGGCCGGCGCCGCCGTGCCGTCGTGGCCCACGACCGCGGCACCGGCGACCCCACCCACCGACGCGGCGCCCAGCGCGGTCGCGGCGATTCCCGCG
>NZ_WBKP01000069.1 GCF_009602465.1 Cumulibacter manganitolerans
GCCGGCGGGCCGCGCGCCGCCCCGCGGGCCCGCCCGCGCCCGCTGCCGAGCCCAAAGTGTGAGGCAGGTCCGCCCCCGGCCGATTGACCAAGCCGGGGGCCGGTGCGATATATTTGTTTGTCGCGCCTGCTCGCATGGTGCGCGCACCCGACTTTGCACCACCCCAAGCACCACCGGCGCGCGGCTGCACGCTGCGCACCATCAAGATGATTTCGTTAACCAGGGAGTTGCCGTGTACGCCGTAGTCAAGACTGGCGGCAAGCAGTACCGCGTCGCCGAGGGCGATGTGTTCGAGGTCGAGAAGCTCGACGGCGCGCCGGGCGCCGCAGTGTCGCTGCCCGCGGTGCTGCTGGTCGACGGCGGCGACATCACTGCCGACGCCGATGCGCTGGCGAAGGTCTCGGTGGACGCCGAGATCGTCGACCAGGTGAAGGGCCCCAAGGTCCGCATCCTCAAGTACAAGAACAAGACCGGCTACAAGAAGCGTCAGGGCCACCGTCAGCCGCTGACGCTCGTCAAGGTCACCGGCATCACGAGCGGGAAGTAGGCATCACTCATGGCACACAAGAAGGGCGCATCCTCGTCCCGTAACGGCCGCGACTCCAACGCGCAGCGCCTCGGCGTGAAGCGCTTCGGCGGCCAGGTCGTCAAGGCCGGCGAGATCATCGTCCGCCAGCGCGGCACCCACTTCCACCCCGGCGAGAACGTCGGTCGCGGTGGCGACGACACCCTGTTCGCCCTGGCCGCCGGCGCCGTCGAGTTCGGTAGCCGCCGCGGCAAGAAGCAGGTCAGCATCGTCGAGGTCGAGACCGCCGCCAGCTGAGGCCGGTTCTCCAGCAAGACTTCTTCGTCGAGGGGCGAGAGGGCCAGTCGGTCCTCTCGCCCCTCGACCCGTTCCATCGACCAAAGGGCTTCTCATGGCTGATTTCATCGACCGCGTCGTACTGCACGTGACCGGCGGCAACGGCGGGCACGGCTGCGTGTCGGTGCACCGCGAGAAGTTCAAGCCCCTCGGCGGCCCGGACGGCGGCAACGGCGGCAACGGCGGCGACGTGCGGCTGGTCGCCGACGGCAACGTGCACACCCTGCTGGACTTCCACCACCGGCCGCACCAGAAGGCCGGCAACGGCAAGCCCGGCATGGGCAGCCACCGCAACGGCGCCAACGGGGAGGGCCTCACGCTGCGCGTGCCGCCGGGCACCGTCGTCGCCACCCAGTCCGGCGAGGTGCTCGCCGACCTCGCGGTCGCCGGCAGCGAGTACACGGTCGCACCCGGCGGGCGCGGTGGCCTCGGCAACGCGGCACTCGCCTCTTCGCGCCGCAAGGCGCCCGGTTTCGCGCTGCTCGGTGAGCCCGGCGAGGAGACCACGGTGGTCCTCGAGCTGAAGTCGGTCGCCGACGTCGGTCTCGTCGGCTTCCCGTCGGCCGGCAAGTCGTCGCTGATCTCGGTGATCTCGGCGGCGCGGCCGAAGATCGCCGACTACCCGTTCACCACCCTCGTGCCCAACCTCGGCGTCGTCCAGGCCGGCCAGTTCACCTTCACCGTCGCCGACGTGCCCGGGCTGATCCCGGGTGCGGCGCAGGGCAAGGGGCTGGGGCTGGAGTTCCTCCGGCATGTCGAGCGCACCTCGGTGCTGGTGCACGTCGTCGACTGCGCCACGCTGGAGCCCGGCCGCGACCCGCTGTCGGACATCGACGCGCTGACCAAGGAGCTCGACGAGTACGGCGACCTCGCGGGGCGCGCCGGCATCGTCGCGCTGACCAAGATCGACGTCCCCGAGGCCCGCGAGCTCGCCGAGTTCATCACCCCCGACCTGCGCGAGCGGGGGTTCGAGGTGTTCGCGATCTCGGCCGTCACGCACGAGGGCCTCGACGCGCTGACCTTCGCGCTCGGCGCGGCCGTGGAGCGCTACCGGCTGGCGCACCCGATCGAGGAGGCGCCGCGGGTGGTCATCCGCCCGAAGGCGATCGGCGAGGACGAGTTCTCGGTGCGGCCGGATCCGCAGTCGCCCGGCGGCTTCATCGTCGAGGGCACCAAGCCGGTGCGCTGGATCCGGCAGACCGACTTCACCAACGACGAGGCCGTCGGCTTCCTCGCCGACCGGCTCGCGAAGCTCGGCGTCGAGGCCGAGCTGGCCCGCGAGGGTGCGCTGCCCGGCTGCGACGTCACGATCGGTGACGTCAGCTTCGGGTGGGAGCCGACCGCAGAGTCGGTCGCCGGGGAGATGGGCGTGGTCGCCTTCGGCCACCGCGGCACCGACCCCCGGCTGGAGGCCGCCGAGACCCGGGCCCGCGTCTCCGCCGACGAGCGCCGCGCCGCCAAGCGCGGCCGCCGCATCCCCTACGAGCTCAAGGAGTCCGACGGCTACGAGATCGAGGAGCCCGATGAGCGCTGAGGGACACGCGGCGCTCGGCACGGCGCGCCGGGTGGTGCTCAAGGTGGGCTCGTCGTCGCTGACCAAGCCCGGCAAGCGCGGCGCCACGGGGCTGGACGCCGACCGTGTCGCGCTGCTGGCCGACGTCATCGCCGAGGCCGTCCATGCCGGCCGGGAGGTGGTCCTCGTGTCCTCGGGCGCCATCGCCGCCGGGCTGGAGCCGCTGGCGCTGCGCCGCCGACCGCGCGACCTGGCCACCCAGCAGGCGGCGGCAAGCATCGGCCAGCTGCTGCTGGTCGAGGCGTACGCGGCCGCGTTCGCCCGGCACGGGCTCCGGGTGGGGCAGGTGCTGCTCACCGCCGACGACCTGCAGCGCCGCACCCACTACCGCAACGCGCAGCGTTCGCTGGACCGGCTGCTCGGCCTGGGCGTCGTGCCGATCGTGAACGAGAACGACGCCGTCGCGACCGACGAGATCCGCTTCGGGGACAACGACCGGCTCGCGGCGCTCACCGCGCACCTGATCGGCGCGCAGGGCATGGTGCTGCTGTCCGACGTGGACGGCGTGTACGACGCGAACCCGACCAAGGGCCCCGCGAACCTGCTGTCGGTACTCGACGACGAGAGCGCCCTGCTGGCGGTCGACACGCGGGGAGCCGGGACGACCGGCGTCGGCACGGGCGGCATGCAGACCAAGCTCGACAGTGCCCGGATCGCGTCCGGCGCGGGTGTCTCGGTCATCATCACCTCGCCCGAGCACGCCCGGCGGGCGATGGCGGGGGAGCGGGTCGGCACCTTCGTCCCGGCTCGCGGGAAGCGGCCCTCGCAGCGGCTGTTCTGGCTGCGCTGGGCCAGCGAGCCGCGGGGGCAGATCGTGATCGACGACGGAGCGGTGCGGGCCCTGGTCCACCGGCGCAAGTCGTTGCTGCCGGCCGGCATCACCGGGCTCACCGGCAGCTTCGACGTCGGCGACGCGGTGGAGATCGTGGGCCACGACGGGCGCGCGGTCGCGCGCGGGCTGGTCGCCTACTCTTCAGATGAGCTTCCCGATCTGATCGGCAAGCAGACCCAAGACCTCGACGCCGACCATCAGCGAGAGGTCATGCACCGAGACGACATCGCCGTCCTGTAAGGAAAGCACCGATGACTACCCCATCTGCGAACGACGCGACCCAGATCGTCCGAGAGCTCGCGCAGCGGGCCCGCACGGCCGCCGCCGACCTGGCCCTGCTGCCGCGCTCGGTGAAGGACGCCGCGCTGCGCGCGATGGCCGACGCCCTCGTCGAGCGACAGGACGACGTGCTGGCGGCGAACGCCCGGGACGTCGAGCGGGCCCGTGCCAACGGCACGAGCGAGGCGATGATCGATCGGCTCGCGCTCACCCCCGCCCGGATCGCCGGGATCGCCGAGCAGCTGCGTGCCGTCGCCGGGCTGCCCGACCCGATCGGCGAGGTCGTGCGCGGCTACACGATGCCCAACGGCGTGCGGGTGCAGCAGATCCGCGTCCCGATGGGGGTCGTCGGCATGATCTACGAGGGACGCCCCAACGTCACCGCCGACGCCGCCGGCCTGTGCCTGAAGTCCGGCAACGCGGCGCTGCTGCGCGGCTCCTCGTCGGCGTCGCAGTCCAACGCCGCGATCGTGGAGATCCTGCGCGACGCCTGCGCGGCGAGCGGTGTCCCCGCCGACGCCATCCAGGGCGTGCCGGCCGACGACCGCGCGACGGTCGACGCGCTGCTGCACGCGCGTGGGCTCGTCGACGTCGTGATCCCGCGCGGCGGCGCCGGGCTGATCCAGCGGGTCGTAACCGACTCCACCGTGCCGGTGATCGAGACCGGTGTCGGAAATGTGCACGTGTACGTCGACGCGAGCGCCGACCTGGACATGGCCGAGGCGATCGTCCTGAACTCCAAGGTGCGCCGGCCGAGCGTCTGCAACGCCGCCGAGACGCTGCTGGTGCACCGCGACGTCGCCGCCGACTTCCTGCCCCGCGCCGCGGAGGCGCTGCGCCGCGAGCACGTCACCCTGCACGGCGACGAACGCACCCGCGACCTGCTCGGCGACGAGGTCGTCCCCGCGACCGCGGAGGACTGGGACACCGAGTATCTGTCGCTGGACCTCGCGGTCGGCGTCGTCGACTCGCTGGACGCCGCGGTCGAGCACATCCGGGCACACTCCAGCGGGCACACCGAGGCGATCGTGACGTCGTCCATCGCGGCGGCGCGCAGCTTCACGATGCGCGTCGACGCGGCGGCGGTCATGGTGAACGCGTCCACCGCATTCACCGACGGGGGCGAGTTCGGCTTCGGGGCCGAGATCGGGATCAGCACCCAGAAGCTGCACGCCCGTGGCCCGATGGCGCTGCCGGAGCTCACGACCACGACGTACCTCGTGCAGGGGGAGGGGCAGACCCGCCCGGCCTCCTGAGGTTAGTGACATGGCGCACGCCGGCCACCGAATCTGATTCGGTAAGGTGATAGGTACGTCAAGTCTCCCGAAGGTGGTCCGCGTTGAGCGCTGAACAGTCCGCAAGTGCCCCGATCGGTGTCCAGCACCGCCCGCAGTTCGGTGGGGTCGACGATGTCCTGATCCGGCTCGGGCAGGCCGGCTATCTGGCCGACCGGGCCACCGCCACCACCGTGTACCTCGCCGACCGGCTCGGCAAGCCGCTGCTGGTCGAGGGCCCCGCCGGTGTCGGCAAGACCGAGTTGGCGAAGGCAGTGGCCGCCGCCACCGGCTCGGAGATCGTCCGGCTGCAGTGCTACGAGGGCCTGGACGAGGCCCGCGCGCTGTACGAATGGAACTACAAGAAGCAGCTGCTGCGCATCCAGCAGGGCAGCGCCGCGGCGACCGCCTCCGGCGAGACCTGGGACGACGCCAGCGACGACATCTTCAGCGAGGAGTTCCTGCTCGAGCGGCCGCTGCTGACCGCGATCCGTCGCCATGACCCGACCGTCCTGCTGATCGACGAGATCGACAAGTCGGACGTCGAGGTCGAGGGCCTGCTGCTGGAGATCCTCTCCGACTACCAGGTGACCATCCCCGAGATGGGCACCATCCACGCCGCCCGCCGGCCGTTCGTCCTGCTGACCTCCAACGCCACCCGCGAGCTGTCGGAGGCGCTCAAGCGCCGCGCGCTCTACCTGCACCTGGACTACCCGGGCCCCGAGCGCGAGCGCGACATCATCGTCTCGCGAGTCCCCGACATCGCGCCCGCCCTCGCCGACCAGATCGTGCGCACCGCCCGCGCGCTGCGCGCGATGGAGCTGAAGAAGTCGCCGTCCATCGCCGAGACGATCGACTGGGCGCAGACGCTGCTGGCGCTGGGCATCAACACCCTCGACGAGGCTGCCGTGAAGGAGACCCTGGGCGTGGTCCTCAAGCACGCGAGCGACGCGGCCAAGGCCTCCGGCGAGCTCAGGCTGAACTGACATGAGCGCGCAGACGGTCGAGACCAAGGGCCTGCTGGCCCACCTGACGGGCTTCGTGAACGCGCTTCGCGAGGCCGGCATCCCGGTCGGGGTCGGCGAGTGCGTCGACACCGCGGCCGTCCTGGCGTCGGTCGACGTCCTCAACCGTGAGGACCTGCGCGAGGGTCTCGCCGCGGTCTGCGTCAAGCGCCCGGCGTACCGGCTCACCTTCGACACGATGTTCGACCTGTGGTGGCCGCTGGCCACCGGTGACGGCGTGGCGCTCGGCAAGGGTGGCGCGGACGGCGAGGGCGACCCCGACGCCGACGGCGACCCGACCGAGGCCGGCGACGGCCAGCCCGACATCGACGCCTGGCGCGACGCGCTGGCCAAGGCCCTGATGGACGGCGACTCCGAGATGCTCAAGCGGCTGGCGCGCAACGCCGTCAGCCAGCTCGGCAAGGGTGCCGCCGGCGGCGGCCGCGAGTCGTACTACTCCTACCGCGTCATGCGGGCGCTCAGCCCCGACACGCTCGTCGCGCAACTGCTGGACGGCCTGCTGAACAAGGCGGAGTCCGAGCGCGGCGGCATGCAGGAGCAGGTCGCGCGGCAGACCATCCGCGACCGCCTCAGCGAGTTCCGGCGGTACGTCGACGCCGAGGTGCGTCGGCGGGTCGCCGAGGACCGGGGCAAGGAGCAGGTGGCCAAGACGACCATCCGGCCGATGGCCGACCAGGTGGACTTCCTCCGCGCGCAGAGCGACGACCTCGCCGAGCTGCGGCGTACCGTGCACCCGCTCGCCCGCCGGCTGGCCAGCCGGCTGTCCGCCCGTCGGCGCCTCGGGCGCAGCGGACGGTTGGACTTCCGCCGCACGGTGCGCGCGTCCCTGGCGACCGGCGGCATCCCGATCAACACCCATCACAAGCCGCGCAAGCAGCACAAGCCCGAGCTCGTCGTGCTGTGCGACGTGTCCGGATCGGTGGCGGGGTTCTCGCACTTCACCCTCATGCTCACCGCCGCGCTGCGCGAGCAGTTCTCCAAGGTGCGGGCGTTCGCGTTCGTCGACACCACCGACGAGGTCACCTCGTTCTTCACCCCGGGCGAGGACCTGCCCACGGCGGTGCAGCGGATCGGCTCGGAGGCCAACCTCGTGTGGTTCGACGGGCACTCCGACTACGGCCACGCGTTCGACGTGTTCGAGGAGAAGTGGCCCGAGGCGATCGGTCCCAAGACCAGCCTGCTGATCCTCGGCGATGCGCGCAGCAACTATCGCGACCCGTCGCTGCAGTCGCTCAAGCAGATGGTCGGGCGCGCCCGGCACGCCTACTGGCTCAACCCCGAGGCGCAGCGCATGTGGGGCAGCGGTGACTCGGTCGCCACCCGGTACGCCGAGGTCATCGACATGAAGGAGTGCCGCACAGCCGCGCAGCTGGCCGATTTCGTGCACGACATGCTGCCCGGCGCCTGATCACGATCAAGATCACACGGCGGCAATTGCGCCGTGTCCGCACCCGTTTCGTGCAACGATCATCCCGCTGGCGATCAACCAGAGATCGTCGGCGTCGTGGGCGCCGACGCGCCCGTCTGATTGGAGCAGCTACACATGATCATCCTCGGAATCATCCTCCTCGTGATCGGCCTGCTGGTGCCGTCGCTGGCCGTGCTGAAGATCATCGGCGGCATCCTGATCGCCATCGGCCTGATCCTGGCCATCCTCGGCGCAGCAGGCCGCGAGATCGGCGGCCGCAAGTACTGGTACTAGCGCGTACCGAGTGGCTCCCGGGCACACCGCCCGGGAGCCGCAGTCCTTCGCGTCCCGTTAGGTAAGGTCGGTGGTTGATGAGTCCTACAACCCTGATCGCCGCATGAGCCGCATCGGCATCATGGGCGGCACCTTCGACCCGGTCCACAACGGACACCTCTCGGCCGCCTCCGAGGTCGCCTCGCTGTTCGGGCTCGACGAGGTCGTCTTCGTGCCCACCGGCCAGCCGTGGCAGAAGGTCGACAAGAAGGTCTCGCCGGCCGAGGACCGCTACCTGATGACGGTCATCGCCACCGCGTCCAACCCGCGCTTCTCGACGAGCCGCGTGGACATCGACCGCCCCGGCCCGACGTACACGATCGACACGCTGCACGACCTGCACCGCCTCTACCCGGACGCGGAGCTGTTCTTCATCACCGGCGCCGACGCCCTCCAGCAGATCCTCGACTGGAAGGACCACGCGGACATGTTCCAGCTCGCGCACTTCATCGGGGTGACCCGTCCCGGCTACCACCTCGACGACGAGGGCCTTCCCGAGGGCGCCGTGTCGCTGGTCGAGGTCCCCGCGCTGGCCATCTCCTCGACCGACTGCCGCTCGCGGCGCTCCCGAGGGATGCCCGTGTGGTACCTCGTCCCGGACGGCGTCGTCCAGTACATCGACAAACGTCATCTCTACCGCGAGCAGTAGCCCGCAGAAGGAGCCCCGGCTTTTCATGAGTGCCACCGAGCGGTCCGTCGAGATCGCCACCATCGCGGCGCAGGCCGCCGCCGACAAGCTCGGCGAGGACATCGTCATCATCGACGTGAGCGACCAGCTCGTCATCACCGACTGCTTCGTCGTGGTCTCGGCGAGCAACGAGCGACAGGTCGGCGCGATCGTGGACGCCGTCGAGGAGGCCCTGCTGAAGCAGAAGGTCAAGCCGGTCCGCCGGGAAGGAGCCCGGGAGGGCCGCTGGGTGCTGCTGGACTTCGTGGACGTCGTGGTGCACGTGCAGCACTCGGACGAGCGCTCCTTCTACGACCTGCCGCGGCTGTGGCGCGACTGCCCGCACATCCCGTTCACCGACGCGTCGGCGCCGAAGCAAGGTGAGGACGCCGGCGCGTGACCGTCGAACGGCTGCTGCTGTGGCGGCACGGCCGGACCGAGTGGAACGCCTCGGGCCGGTTCCAGGGCCAGTACGACACGATGCTCGACGCGACCGGTATCGCCCAGGCCCGCGAGGCGGCTCCCTACCTCGCCGCCGAGGCGCCGACCGCGATCTACGCCAGCGACCTCTCGCGGGCGCTGACCACCGCGCAGGCGCTCGCCGACCTCGTCGGGCTGCCCGTCCACGCCGACCCGCGCCTGCGGGAGACCAGCCTCGGCGACTGGGAGGGCCTGGACCGTGCGGGCGTCCAGCAGCGCTTCCCGACCCAGTTCGCCGACTGGACCAGCGGTCGCCGCGCCAACCCGGGCAACGGCGAGACCGCGCTCGACGTGGCCGCCCGGGCCAACGAGCTGGTCGCCGAGATCGAGCACGCCGGGTCGGGCACCGTGGTCCTCGCCGCGCACGGGGGATCGTTGAAGGCGCTCACCGCGAGCCTGATCGGCATCCCGCCGCAGCTGTGGTCGCTGCTCGCCCCGCTGCGCAACTGCCACTGGAGCGAGCTGCGGCGCACCAGCGGTGGCCAGTGGCGGCTGCACGGGCACAACATCTACCCCCTGAGCGATCCGCGGACGCTCACCCGGGAGGAGCTCAACGTCGACTCCGACGCCGGTGACTCGCAGATCGGCACGCCGAGGCCGTCGGCGACCGACTCGCTGCACTGATCGGCGTCGAGGGCGTTCGGCGCCGCCGCGCCGCCGGGTAAGGTCTGGGAATGCCCAGCGGAACGGTCGTCGTCACCGATTCGACGGCCTACCTGCCACCCGGGATCGCCGAAGGGCTGCCGATCGACGTCATCCCGCTGCACGTGATCCTCGGCGACCAGCAGGGCGAGGACGGCATCGACGTCACGCCCGCCGACGTGGTCGCGAAGCTGCGTGACAAGTCGCTGACCGTCACCACCTCTCGGCCCACCCCGGCGCAGTTCGTGGAGCGCTACCGCGCGCTGCTCGAGCAGGGCTACGAGCACATCGTCAGCGTGCACATCAGCAGTGAGCTCTCCGGGACGTGGGACGCCGCGCGACTCGCGGCCGTGCAGTGCAACTCCGACGCCGGCGCGCAGGTCGTCCGGGTCGTCGACTCCCGGGTGACCGCGATGGCGCTCGGCTTCCCGGTGCTCGTCGCCGCGCGCCGCGCCGCGGCCGGCGCCGGCAGCGACGAGGTCTACGACGCCGCCGTGACCTCCCTGCAGAACACCTCGAACTTCTTCTATGTAGACACTCTGGAATTCTTGCGCCGGGGCGGCCGGATCGGCGCGGCCCGGGCGTGGCTCGGCACCGCGCTGGCGGTGAAGCCGATCCTGCACCTGCAGGACGGCCGGATCCTGCCTCTGGAGAAGCTGCGGACCGCCACGCGCGCCATCGCGCGGCTGAAGGCCCTGGCGGTGGAGGCGGCCGCGGCGATCGACGGTGACGTCCTGGTCGCGGTCCACCACCTGGCGGCCCCCGAGCGCGCGGAGCGGCTGCGCGCCGAGCTCGCGGAGGAGATCCCGTCGGCCTCGGAGATCGTGGTGAGCGAGGTCGGTGCCGTGCTGGGCGCGCACGTCGGCCCGGGCATGCTCGCCGTCATCGTCGTGCCGGCCCTGAGGTAGCGGCCCAGCCGCCGCATCCGGCTCGTCCACAGCCCGGCGGTTCTCCACAGCGCTCTCTCGCCGGGCCGGCGACGCGGGTCGGGCTGCGTAGCGTGCCGGGCATGAGCCGGGCGGACGACCTCGAGGCGGAACGGCAGATAGCCGACCTGCAGACCATCATGGCCAAGACCATGAGGCCGTCGGCCGACCCTCCGGACGATCCGCCGCGCGACCCGGACGTCGCCCCCGGCGAGGTCTCGCGCGTGGCCCTCGGCGGCTTCGGGGACGGCTACGAACCGCCCCGTGGCGCCTGGCGCGCCCGATGGCTGCGCCGGCGTACGCCCGTGCTGGTGTTCGTCGCCGTGGCCGTCGCAACGGCGGTCGCGACGGCTGCCGTGGCCTGGTTCCTGCGCCCCGCAGCCACGCCGGTGCCGCCCGCACCGGCGTCCGTGGCCGCCGCCGACGAGAAGTCCGACGCCGAGCCGGTCCCCGGCGCGGCCGGCACCGCGGACCAGACCGGCGGCGGCCCCGCCCCGTCGACGTCCGCAGCGGCAACGATCGTGGTCGCCGTCGTCGGCGCGGTGACCACCCCCGGGCTCTACACCCTCCCGCAGGGCGCGCGGGTGAGCGACGCCCTCGCCGCGGCGGGCGGTGCCCTGCCCGGTACCGACCTGACCAGCATCAACATCGCCCGCAAGCTGACCGACGGCGAGCAGGTGGCGGTCGGCGTCCCCGGCGCGCCGCCCGCCACGGCCCCCGACCCCGGCGGTGGTGCTGCGGCCCCCACCGGACCGGTCGACCTCAACTCCGCCACCCTGGAGCAGCTCGACGGGCTGCCCGGCATCGGGCCCGTGCTGGCCCAGCGGATCATCGACTTCCGTACCGACAACGGCCCGTTCGCCGCCGTCGACGAGCTCACCCAGGTCTCGGGCGTGGGCCCGTCGATCATGGCCAAGATCAAGGACCGGGTCACCGTGTGAGCACCTGGCGCGAGCACGACCTCCGGCTGGTGCCCGTCGCGCTGCTGGCGTGGCTGGTCGTGGCCCTCGGCGAGGTGTCGGCGCGACCGGCACTGTTGGGCGTCCTCGTCGCGCTGGCCGCGATCGTGGCTGCCGGTCTGGCGGTGCGCGTCCGTCACCGGCGGCCCCGCTGGCTGCCGCTGGTGCTGGCCTCCTGCATCGCAGCCGGCGTCATCGGCGTCCTCGCGCTGAGCCGGCTGGAGGCGCGCCAGGACTCGGTGGTGAGCGTCGCCGCCGATCACGACGGCTATCTCCGGTTCTCCGGTGTGGTGGAGTCCCGCCCGCGTACGGTGCGCGGATCACCCGACCGGGTGGTCGTCCAGGTGGCCGTCGAACGGGCCGAGTACCGCGGGCACCGCAGCGCCTGCGACGTGGCCGTGATGGTGCTCGGTGACCGCTCCGAATGGGCCGGGGTGCTGCCGGGCACCCCGGTGCGGGCGGCCGGCGCCGCCCTGCGGCCCACCGGCGCGTCGTCGGTCGTCGCGCTGATCGTCGGCGCGGGGGCACCGCGGATCGAGGGCTCGGCGCCGCGGTGGAGCGTGCTCGCGGAACGCGTCCGCGCCGGCCTGCGCGAGGCCGCGGCCGTGAATGATCCCGATCCCGCCGGGCTCCTCGTCGCGCTGGTCGACGGGGACACCAGCGGCATCAGCGCGCCGGTGCAGGAGGACTTCCGGCGCTCCGGGCTGGCCCACCTGCTCGCCGTCTCCGGCGCGAACGTCGCGGTCATCGTCGGCGCCCTGCTGTGGGGGCTGCGCGCCGTGCGGATGCCGTTCAGCGCCCAGATCGGCTCCGCTGCGGTCGGCCTGACGGTCTTCGTCGTCGTCGCCGGACCGGAGCCGAGCGTGCTGCGGGCGGCGGCGATGGGCACCGTCATGCTGATCGGCCTGGCCTCCGGACGACCGCGATCCGCCGTCCCGGCGCTGAGCGCCGCCGTCCTCGGGCTGGTCGTCCTGCTGCCGAGCCTGGCCGTGTCCGTGGGGTTCGTGCTGTCGGTGCTGGCGACGGCCGCCATCGTCACGGTCGGCGCCGGCTGGACCGCGCGCCTCGCGGGTTCACTGCCGCTGCCGCTGGCCGCCGCGCTGGCGGTCGCCGGGGCCGCAGCGCTCGCCACCCTGCCGGTCGTCGTGCTGCTGCTGCCGACGGTCAACGTCGCGTCCGTCATCGCCAACGTCCTCGCCGCGCCGGCCGTGCCCCTCGCCACCGTCTGCGGTGTGGCGGCCGCCGTGTGCGCGCCGTTCGCCGCGCTCCCGGCCGAGCTGCTGTGCTTTGCGGGCGGCTTCTGCACCCGCTGGATCGGCGTGGTGGCCCGGCTCGGATCCGAGCCCGGGCCGTGGCAGATCCCGTTGCCGGCAGGCCTGCTCGCGCTGTGCGTGGTGCTCGGCGGCCTCGTCGCCGCGGCCCTGCTGATCCGCGCCACCCGGCAGCACCCGGTAGCGCGGCAGGTGCTGGCCGGCCTGCTGGTCGGCGCGCTCGTGCTCGCCGCGCCCGTCCGGTGCGTCATGGTGCCCGGACCGAGCGACGACTGGCTGGTCGCCGCGTGCGACGTCGGGCAGGGGGACGCGGTCCTCGCTCGCGCCGGACCGCACGCGGCCGTGGTGATCGACACCGGGCCGGATCCGGCCGCGGTCGACGACTGCCTGCGACGGCTCCGCGTCGACGACGTCCCACTCGTCCTGCTCACGCACTTCCACGACGACCACGTCGCCGGGATCCCGGCGGTGCTCTCGCACCACGACGTCGGTCGGGTGGTCTTCGGCGGGTTCGACGGTGCCGGCGTCGAGACGTCCATCCGGACGCTGGCGGCCCGGCACGGCGTACCCGTCGAGGAAGTGGCTCCGGGATGGCGCATCCGTGCCGGAGCGGTCGACGTGCTCGTCCTCGGCCCGGTACGCCGCATCCTGGGCAGCTCCAGCGACCCGAACAACAACTCGGTCGTCGCGCGCGCCACGGTCGGCGGGCTCACCATGCTCGCGGCCGGCGACGCGCAGGTCGAGCAGGAGCAGACGCTGCTCGGGTGCGGCTGCCTGCGGGCCGACGTCCTCAAGGTGCCGCACCACGGCAGCAAGAACCGCGCCGAGGGCTTCTTCGCGCGGACCGGCGCCCGGATCGCGCTGATCTCGGTCGGCGCGGACAACGACTACGGGCACCCGGCGGCGGACACCGTGACCGAGCTCGAGAGCCTCGGCATGGTGGTGCGCCGCACCGATCGGGACGGGACGGTGCTCGTCACCCGCACTGACGGCGGCCTCGCCGTGTCCGGTGTCGGCGGTGCGTGAGACCATCGTCGGCATGCCGCAGATCGCCGAGCGCCTCGTCCTCGTCGTGGGCGAGGACGAGTTCCTGCGCTCGCAGACGAGCGCCAAGGCGGTCGCCGCGCAGCGTGCCGCGCGGGGCGACGTCGAGCTCGGGCTCGAGCGGGTGGACGCCGCGGTGAGCGATGCCGCGAACGCGCTGGCCGACGCGCTGAGCCCGGCGCTGTTCGGCGGTGACCGCATCGTCGTGCTGAAGTCCGCGGAGCAGTCCACCAAGGACCTCGTGACGATCCTGACGCAATACGCGGCGTCCCCCGACCCGGACATCTGCCTCGTCGTCGAGCACTCCGGCGGTGGCCGGGCGAAGGCGCTGGCCACCGACCTGCAGAAGCTCGGTGCCGCCGTCGAGCGGGTCCCCGTGGTGAAGTCCGCCGACGACCGCATCAAGTACATCCGCTCGGAGGTGGTGTCCGCCGGCGGCAAGATCGACGCCAAGGCCGCCGCCGCCCTGGTGGACGCCGTCGGCGAGGACCTGCGCAGCCTGTCCAGCGCGGCCCGCCAGCTCGTCTCGGACGCCGGGGGCACGATCAGCGTCGACACGGTGGCGCGCTACTACCGCGGCCGCGCGGACCTGAAGGTGTACGCGGTGGCCGACGAGATCGTCGCTGGGAGGCTCGAGTCCGGCCTCGAGCAGCTGCGCTGGGCGCTGCACGACGGGGCCGCGGAGGTGGTGATCGCCGACGCGATCGCGGAGTCGGTCCGCTCGGTCGCCAAGGTCGCGGCCGCCGGACGCGCCGATCCCAACACGCTGGCCGGGCGGCTGGGCATGCCCGCCTGGAAGATCCGCAAGATCCGCCAGGGGGCCGGCGGCTGGTCCGCGCCCGGGCTCACCCGCGCGATGCAGGTGGCCGCGCGGCTCAACGGCGAGGTGAAGGGCCAGGCCGCCGACCCGCAGTACGCCCTGGAGAAGGCCGTCATCGACATCGCCGCGGCCCGCGAGATCCGCTAGCCGCGCATCTGCGGGGCTGCCAGGGACGATAATCGCCGGCGGATTCACGCGGTCGTCGCAACGCCTGTTGTTTTTGGCGGCGTTGAGAGTACCTCGTTGAGGACTTCGGCTGGT
>NZ_WBKP01000070.1 GCF_009602465.1 Cumulibacter manganitolerans
GTCGACGCGCCCTGCTCCGGCCTCGGCGCGCTGCGGCGCCGCCCCGAGTCCCGGTGGCGGCGCAGCGCCGCAGACCTGCCGGCGCTGACCGCGCTGCAGCGCGAGCTGCTCGCGTCCGCGCTGCGGGTGGTGCGCCCCGGCGGGGTGGTCGGGTACGTCACCTGCAGCCCGCACGTGGCGGAGACCCGCGCGGTGCTGCGTGACGCGCTGGAGCGTCCGGACGCGGACCCGCTCGACGTCCGACCGCTGCTGCCCGGCGTGCCGGACCTGGGCGGCGGCCCGTGGGTGCAGCTGTGGCCGCACCGGCACGGCACCGACGCCATGTTCATCAGCCTGATCCGCAAGAGATAGAGGACCATCGATGCAGTACGACGCCGCCGTGACGACCACCGGCGCGCCCATGATCGCGCCGAGCATCCTGTCGGCCGACTTCGCGCGGCTCGCCGAGGAGGCGGCCGCCGTCACCGGCAGCGACTGGCTGCACGTCGACGTGATGGACAACCACTTCGTGCCCAACCTCACCCTCGGCGAGCCGGTGGTCAAGAGCCTGCGGGCGGCCACCGACATCCCGCTGGACTGCCACCTGATGATCGACGATCCCGACCGGTGGGCTCCGGGCTACGCCGAGCTCGGGGCGCACAACGTCACCTTCCACGTCGAGGCGGCCGGCGACGCGCGGCAGACCGCGCGCGCCATCCGGGCGGCCGGCGCGAAGGCCGGCCTCGCGCTCAAGCCCGGCACCGCCCTCGAGGACTACCTCGAGGTGCTGCGCGAGTTCGACACCCTGCTGGTGATGACCGTCGAGCCGGGGTTCGGCGGCCAGGCGTTCATCGACGAGATGCTGCCGAAGATCGCGGCCGCGCGGGCCGCGGTCGACTCGGGGCACCTCCGGCTGCTGGTCGAGGTCGACGGCGGTGTCAACACAGAGACCATCGAGCGGGCAGCAGCGGCCGGCGCCGACTGCTTCGTCGCCGGCAGTGCGGTGTACGGCGCCGCGGACCCGGCGGCGGCCGTCCGCCGGCTGCGCGCGCAGGCGGCTGCGGCGTCGTGAGCGACGACCAGCGCTGGATGCGCGAGGCGCTGGAGATCGGCGAGCGAGCGATGGGCCTGTCCAGCCCCAACCCGCCGGTCGGCGCCGTCGTGGTCCGCGACGGCGCGGTCATCGGTCGCGGCCACACGCAGCCCGGCGGGGGGCCGCACGCCGAGATCGAGGCGCTGCGCGAGGCCGGCGCCGCGGCCCGCGGCGCCACCCTGGTGTGCACCCTCGAGCCGTGCGCGCACACCGGCCGCACCGGGCCGTGCGCCGACGCGATCGCCGAGGCCGGGATCGCCCGCGTCGTGTACGCCGTCGGCGATCCCACCGAGCAGGCCGCGGGCGGCCACCAGCGCCTCGAGAGCGCCGGGGTGCAGGTCCGCGACGGCGTCCTCGGCGAGCAGGCGCGCGCGGGTGCGCTCCGCGCGTGGCTGCACGACCGGGTGAGCGGGCGCCCGTACGTGATCTGGAAGGTCGCGCAGAGCCTCGACGGGCAGATCGCCGCCGAGGACGGCTCCAGCCAGTGGATCACCGGTCCCGATGCCCGCGCCGACGTGCACCGCCTGCGCTCGCAGATCGACGCGATCGTGGTCGGCGCCGGGACGGTCCGCGCCGACGACCCGCAGCTCACCGCCCGTGACGCGGCCGGCGTGCCCCGCGGACGGCAGCCGCTGCGGGTGGTGCTCTCCAGCGCCGGACGGCTGCCGGAGGCGGCGCGGGTCCTCGACGGCTCGGTCCCCACGCTGGTCGCGACCGGACCGGACACGCCGCCGGACGCCGTACGCCGGCTCGCCGCGCGCGGAGCGCAGGTGTGGCGCTCGCCGGGTACCCGCGGCGAGGGGATCGAGCTGCGCGCCCTGCTGGGCGAGCTGCACCAGCGCGGCGTGCTGAGCGTGCTCGTCGAGGGCGGCCCGACCGTCGCCGGCTCGTTCGCGGGCGCCGGCCTGATCGACGAGGTCCGGGCGTACCTCGCGCCCACGCTGCTGGTGAGCGGGATGTGGCCTGCGTTACGGGGCTACGGTATAAGCAGCATCGACGACGCGATCGGTCTGGACATCGCCGACGTACGGCGCATCGGTGCCGACGTGCGCATCGTCGCGGTGCGTCGTGACGCCGGAGCCGGACGAAAGTAGGACGTGTGTTCACCGGAATCGTGGAAGAGATCGGGACGGTCTCGCGGGTGACCGTGGACGGCGACACCGCCGTTCTGCGCATCGAGGCGCCGCTGGTGGTCTCCGACGCCGTGCACGGCGCGTCGATCGCGGTCGACGGGGTGTGCCTGACCGTCGTCGAGCACGACGCCGCGGGGTTCACCGCGGACGTGATGGGGGAGACCCTCGACCGCTCGACGCTCGGCTCGCGGGACCCGGGAAGCGCGGTCAACCTCGAGCGCGCGATGCCGGCCGGCGGCCGGCTCGCCGGGCACATCGTGCAGGGCCACGTCGACGCGGTCGGCACGCTGATCTCCCGCACCGAGCACGAGAAGTGGGACGTGCTGCGCTTCGCCGTCCCGTCGAGCCTGGCGCCCTACATCGTCGAGAAGGGCTCGGTCACCCTCAGCGGCGTGTCGCTGACCGTCAGCGGCGTCAGCGCGCCGGGCGCCGAGCAGACCTGGCTCGAGGTGTCGCTGATCCCCACCACGCTCGAGCTGACCACCCTCGGGCGGCTCGCGGTGCAGGACCGCGTCAACATCGAGGTAGACGTGCTGGCAAAGTACGTCGAGCGGGCGCTGGCCGGATTGCGGCATCCGTCCTCCACCGAGCAGTCAGGGCGTGAGCAGTGAACGAGCTAGGCACCATCGACCAGGCGTTGCAGGACCTGCGCGACGGCAAGGCGATCGTCGTCGTGGACGACGAGGATCGCGAGAACGAGGGCGACCTGATCTTCGCCGCCGAGATGGCTACCCCCGAGCTGGTGGGCTTCATGGTGCGCTACACCTCCGGGTACGTCTGCGTGCCGCTGACCGACGAGGCGTGCGAGCGGCTCGACCTGCCCCCGATGTTCCACACCAACCAGGACAAGCACTCCACCGCGTACACCGTCACGGTCGACGCCAACGAGGGCATCACCACGGGCATCAGCGCCGCGGACCGGGCGCGCACCATCCGCGAGCTGGCCCGCCCCGACTCGACCCGCAGCGACTTCCGGCGGCCCGGGCACGTCGTCCCGCTGCGCGCCCGCGAGGGCGGCGTGCTGCGCCGCGCGGGGCACACCGAGGCAGCCGTCGATCTGTGCCGCCTCGCCGGCCTGCAGCCGGCCGGCGCGATCTGCGAGATCGTCTCGCAGAAGGACGTCGGCGACATGGCGCGGCTGGACGAGCTGACCGTGTTCGCCGCCGAGCACGACCTGACGATGATCTCCATCGCCGACCTCATCGCCTACCGGAGGCGCAGCGAGAAGCACGTGCGCCGAGTCGCCTCGGCGAAGCTGCCCACCGTGCACGGCGACTTCCACATGGTCGGCTACGACACGGACTTCGACGACGTCGAGCACGTCGCGCTGGTGTGCGGCGACATCGGCGACGGCGAGGACGTCCTGGTGCGGGTGCACTCCGAGTGCCTCACCGGCGACGTGTTCGGGTCGCTGCGCTGCGACTGCGGGCCGCAGCTGCACCTCGCGATGCAGGCCGTCGCCAACGAGGGCCGCGGCGTGGTGCTGTACGTGCGCGGGCACGAGGGCCGCGGCATCGGCCTGCTGCACAAGCTGCAGGCCTACCAGCTGCAGGACCAGGGCGCGGACACCGTCGACGCCAACATCGACCTCGGCCTGCCGGTCGACGGCCGCGACTACGGCACCGGCGCGCAGATCCTGGTCGATCTCGGCATCAAGAGCATGCGGCTGCTGACGAACAACCCCGACAAGCGCGCCGGCCTCGAGGGCTACGGCCTGACCATCACCGGGCGGGTGCCGCTGCCGGTCAGCGTCAACCCGCACAACCTGCGCTACCTGACCACCAAGCGCGACCGGATGGGGCACCTGCTGCCCGGACTGCCCGAGGGCGCCGAGCCGGGGATCCTGCCGTGAGCGGTGAGGGCCGCCCGCAGTCCGCGTCGCTGGACGCCTCCGGGCTGCGGCTGGCCGTGGTGGCCACGCGCTGGAACGCCGAGCTCGTCTCGACGATGCTGCGGCGCGCCCTGCAGTGCGCCCGGGACTGCGGCGTCGCCGAGCCGACGGTCGTGCACGTCGCCGGGGCCGTCGAGATCCCGGTCGTGGCGCAGCAGCTGGCCCGCGACCACGACGCGGTCGTCGTGCTCGGCGCGGTGATCCGCGGCGGGACGCCGCACTTCGAGTACGTGTGCGACTCGGTCACCGCCGGGCTGACCCGCGTGGCGCTGGACGAGTCGACCCCCGTCGGCAACGGCGTGCTCACGTGCAACACCATGGAGCAGGCGATCGAGCGCAGCGGCGCGCCCGGCTCGATCGAGGACAAGGGCTACGAGGCGGCGTACGCCGCGCTGGACACGGCGATCACGCTCGCCGGACTACGAGGAGCGAAGTGAAGTCATTCGACGAGCTGTACGCCGAGCTGCAGGAGAAGGTCGCCTCCGGCGCTGCCGGGTCCGGGACCGTCCAGGCCGTCGCCGACGGCGTCCACGCGGCCGGCAAGAAGGTCGTCGAGGAGGCCGCCGAGTCGTGGATGGCCGCCGAGCACGAGAGCATCGACCGCGCCGCCGAGGAGATCTCGCAGCTGCTGTATCGCGTGCAGGTGCTGATGATCGCCCGCGGCATCGCCATCGACGACGTCTACAAGTACCTCTAGGAAGACCACATGCTGCGCATTGCCGTGCCCAACAAGGGCTCCCTCGCCGACGCCGCCTCGACGATGCTGCGGGAGGCCGGCTACCGCCAGCGCTCCGACAGCAAGGAGCTGGCCGTCCTCGACCCGGAGAACGACGTCGAGTTCTTCTACCTGCGCCCCCGCGACATCGCGGTGTACGTCGGCGAGGGCACTCTCGATCTGGGCATCACCGGGCACGACCTGCTCGTCGACTCCGGCACCGCGGCCACCGAGGTGCTGCCGCTGGGGTTCGGGGGCTCCACGTTCCGCCTCGCGGCGTTTCCGGGCACCATCTCGTCGCTGCAGGACCTGCACGGCAAGCGGGTCGCCACCGCCTACCCCGGCGTGATGCGCGGCATCCTCGAGCGCGCGGGCGTCGAGGCGAAGATCGTGCGCCTGGACGGCGCCGTCGAGACCGCGATCCGGCTCGGCGTCGCCGACGCGGTGGCGGACGTCGTGTCGACCGGCACCACGCTGCGCACGGCGGGGCTGGAGATCGTCGGCGACGAACCGCTGATGACCAGCCAGGCGCTGCTGATCGGGCGCCCCGACGTGCGCGACCAGCCGGCCGTCGCGCAGCTGGTCCGGCGGCTGGAGAACGTGCTCGTGGCCCGGCGGTACGTCATGCTCGACTACGACGTCAACCGGGAGAACCTGGAGGCCGCCGCGGCCGTGACCCCGGGGCTGCAGTCGCCGACCGTCTCGCCGCTGCACCGCGACGGCTGGTTCGCCGTCCGCGCGATGGTGCCGCGAGGTGAGACGAACGCCATCATGGACCAGCTGTGGACGCTCGGCGCGCGAGCGATCCTCGTCACCGACATCGTCGCCTGCCGCATCTGAGCGGTCGTTCGTGGCAGCATGGAACAGTTCACCGACCCGGTGAGCGCACCACGGCCGCGACGCGTTGGGAGAGATGCAGGTGGCGCAGAACGCTTCGACCCTCAGGATCGTGGGCGGCACACCGCTGTCCGGTGAGGTCACCGTGCGGGGCGCGAAGAACCTCGTCCCCAAGGCGATGGTGGCGGCGCTGCTCGGCAGCACCCCCAGCACGCTGCGCAACGTCCCGGACGTCGTCGACGTGGACATCGTCTCCGGCCTGCTGAAGCTGCACGGCGTCACGGTCGAGCGCACCGACGGCAAGCTGGTGATGGACCCCGGCGCGGTCGATCACGCCGAGCCCACCGCGATCAACGTGCACGCCGGCTCCAGCCGGATCCCGATCCTGATGTGCGGGCCGCTCATCCACCGCCTCGGCAGCGCCTTCATCCCCGACCTCGGCGGCTGCAAGATCGGCGACCGGCCGATCGACTTCCACCTCGATGCGCTGCGCCAGATGGGCGCCAAGGTGCGCAAGGAGACCGACGGGCTGTACATCGACGCGCCGGGCGGGCTGCGCGGCACCAAGATCGAGCTCAGCTTCCCGAGCGTCGGCGCCACCGAGCAGGTGCTGATGAGCGCCGTCCTCGCCGAGGGGACGACGGAGCTGCGCAACGCGGCCGTCGAGCCGGAGATCATCGACCTGATCTGCATCCTGCAGAAGATGGGCGCGCAGATCACCGTGCACAGCAACCGGGTCGTGCGCATCGAGGGCGTCGACTCGCTCACCGGCTTCGACCACCGGGCGCTCACGGACCGCCTGGAGGCGGCGTCGTGGGCGTGCGCGGCGCTGGCCACCAAGGGCGACATCACGGTCATCGGCGCCGAGCAGGAGCCGATGATGACGTTCCTGAACACCTACCGGAAGGTCGGCGGCCGGTTCGACGTCAACGACGGCGGCGACGGCTCGGCGAAGTCGATCCGGTTCTGGCACCCCGGCGGGCCGCTGAACGCGATCGCCATCGAGACCGACGTCGCGCCGGGCTTCCAGACCGACTGGCAGCAGCCGATGGTGGTCGCGCTGACCCAGGCCGAGGGCTTGTCGATCGTGCACGAGACGGTGTACGAGAACCGGCTCGGCTTCACCGAGGCGCTCAACCAGATGGGCGCCCGCATCCAGGTCTACCGCGAGTGCCTCGGCGGCTCGACGTGCCGGTTCGGGCAGCGCAACTTCCAGCACTCCGCCGTCATCTCCGGCCCGGCCCACCTGCGCGGCGCGGAGCTCGTCATCCCCGACCTGCGCGGCGGCTTCTCGTACCTGATCGCCGCGCTCGCGGCCGAGGGCGAGTCGACGCTGCACGGCCTGGAGCTCATCTACCGCGGCTACGAGAACTTCCTGGACAAGCTCACCGCGCTCAACGCGAAGTACGACGAGCTCTAGGCGCCCGCCCTAGCGGTTCAGCGCGACGTACACCTCGGCCGCCTTCGCCCACGCCTCGGCGGCCTTCGCCTCCACCGCCTCGCGCTCGGCCTCCGGCACGTCCGTGAGCGCCAGCTTGACGAAGTCGTCCTTGCGCAGCATGGCGATGTCGCGGATCGACTTCTTCTTCAGCGCCGCCGCCAGCGGCGAGTCCGCCTGGACGTCGGTGACGGCGAGCTGCTCCCCGGGCAGGGTGAGGGCGTCCGCGAGCGCCCCGTCCCGCGACAGGGTGCTGATCGCGTCGGACGTCAGCGCCTTCTTCAGCGCTCCGAGCGTCTTCTTGCGCTCGTCGTCGGCCAGCCCGTCCCCGCACGTGAAGTAGAAGTCCCCGAACCGGGCGACGTACCGCCGGTGCGCGTCGCAGTCGATGTCGGTGACGGCCGAGCCGTCGACGGTGAGGTCGGCGAGGATCACCCACGGCTCGCTGGGGCACGGCCCGCACGCCGGGCAGGCGCAGGGCGCGGGGCGCTGCTCGCCGTCCCGGTTCGGCCGCGTCGGGGCGGTCCGGGCGTCCTTGGAGGTGCACGTCACGGAGTCCGCGAACCGCGGCGGCCGGGTATCCACCGGGTAGGTCGCGGGCAACCGGTCCAGCACGACGACCCGGTACGAGTCGCGGATCCGGCTGTACTCGCACGCGGAGTCGTCGCAGCCGCAGCCGTCCGAGACGGCGCGGACCGGGCGCGCGAGGCACTCGGCGTACGCGACCGCCAGGTACAGCGGCGCTCCGGACGGCCGGTCCACGCGGACCCCGGCGCACCACGGGTCCGCCGGTGCGCACGGCGAGGAGACGTTCCCGTCGAGATCCTCGCTGCAGACGTCGATGACCACGTCGCCGTCGATGACGATCTCGTCGCCGTACGGTCCGAGGACGTACCCCGACTCCACGACGACCTCGCACGGCGCGTCACCGGCCCGCACCCGGGCTCCGCACACGATGCCCCAGCCGTGCAGCATCCGGTTGTGCCGGCGGGACTTCTCGCGCTGGTAGAGCTGGTCCTGGGTGAGGTCGTCGGCGCCGACGAGCTGGCGGGTGAAGTAGCGGGTGCGTTCCATGCCCGCCGCACCGGGCGTGGCGCAGCCGGTCACCCCGCCGCTCGTCGCCGGGGTGGCCGCGACCGCGGTGCCGCCGCAGCCGCACCCGAGGTGTGTCGTCGAGGTGGTCATTGCCGTTGTCCTTCCAGCAGGATGTTGTATCGGGTGGGCCGTGCGGGGCGCGGCGGGGCTGCGCGGCTCATCGCCGGCCGACCCGGAACCACGCGCTCAGCCGGCCGCCGGCCGCACCGTCGCCCGAGCGGGGGAGTCGTGCGCCGGTGTCGCCGATCTGCTGCCAGAGCGCCACCGGCAGCTTGGCGCGGTCCGGCGTGTCCCAGAGCCGCTGCAGCAGGTCCTCGTCGATCGGCGTGCCGCGGAAGTCCGCGTCGAGCTCGAGCGACGGCGCGGTGCTGGAGACGATCCGGTCGGACTCGGAACGGATCTGGAGCACGGCGATGGACGGCGCGACCTCGCCGAGATCGAGCCGCAGCCGGTACGTGGCGGCGTGCACCGGGGCGACCGCCACGTCACCGAGCCGCAGCTCGACCGGGATCACGGCGACCTCCTCGGCGCCGTCGTGCGGCTCCAGCAGCATCCAGAGCCGCAGCCACTCGCCGGGCCGCTTCAGGTCGTCGGTGCGCATCTCCTGGTCGAAGGTGACGACCAGCTGCGGCTCGTGCGCCCACTGCGTGCCGGCGCCGTCGTCGTCCACCAGGATCACCTCGTTGGGGGCGGGACGCAGCGTGAGCACGACCGGCGGGTGGTCCACGGGAGGCGGCTGCTCGTCCGCCCATGCCGTGTACACGATCCGGGCACCGCCCTGCAGGGTCGCCTCCACGGACACCGGTCCCGCGGTGTCCCCGAGGGTGAGGGTCGCGGCGGCGAGGCCGCCGCCGGCGCTGGGCACGACGACCTGCGCACCGCTGACCGCCCCGTCGCCGACGGTCGCCGCACCGGCCTGCACGTGGAACGTGACGTCGGCGCCGTCGACGCCGCCGCCGTCGTGGTCCTCGACGCGCGCCTGCAGCCGCACCGGCAGCTCGGCGCCCGGCTTGCCGTGCTGGGCGTCGCCGGCGAGGTAGCGCAACGACGTCCCCGCGCAGCATCGGGCCACCCTCGCCGCGAGGCAGGCGAGCAGGTCGAACAGCCGCTCGTTGCTGTACAGCGTCGTCCGCACCTCGCACTGCTGCACGGTCTTCGTGCCGTCCGGGTCGACGGCCACGGTGCCGAGCAGCACGCACACCCGGTCCGGCGGCGCGCACGCGCCCGCGAGCGCCCGGCACGCGGCCTCGGGGAGCCCGGCGGCGTCCGCGAGGATCGCGTCGCACTGCGCCTCGCTCAATCCACGCGTGCCCACCGGCGCGCCCGCGACGAGCTGGACACGGAACCGCTCGACCGTCCGGCCGGGGGCGGTCGCGTTGCGGCTGTCGCAGTCGCCGACCAGGACCGGCGTCGGGTCGGCGGGGCACTCGACGTAGCAGAGGTACACCGCGACGGTGCCGTGCTCGACGCGGTCGCCGTCGGGTCCGCCGAGCACGTCCGTGGGCTGCAGCGGGTCGGTGACGCAGTACGACCCGGGTACCGTGATCTCCCGGCCGAGCGCGTCGATCGCGACGCCCGGGCGGACCAGCAGGCCGGCGTCGGTCAGCTCGAGCTGCAGACCGCAGACGACTCCGGAGCCCAGGGCCAGCCGGTTGAGCCGCCAGCGCGCCAGCACGTGGTAGTCCTGCTCGAGGTCGAGGTGGTCGACGTCGAGCAGCTTGCCGTAGAAGTAGCGGTTGCGGGACGGCGCGCGCAGCTGACCGAGCAGCGTCTCGTTGAGGGTGAGATCTGACATTGCTGACTCCTTCGGCGAGCGGGTGGCGGCCCTAGGTGAGGTGCAGCCCGGTTCCGAGGCGGGCGGTCCCGGTCCGGACGCGGCGGGCCGGGTCGAGGTGGACGGCGGCCGGCGTGCCGCCGAGCGCCGCGTCGGTGCCCAGCCGCGCCGCCGCGTCGAGCACGAGGTCGGCGGACCGGCCCGCGACGACGGCGTCGAGGCCGACCCGGGCCTGGAAGCCCACCCGCGCGTGTGCGTCGATCAAGCACAGGTGGTACGCGGCGTGGGCCGGCTTCTCCGCCTCGATCAGCACCCGCAGGGCGTCGCGGTCACGGGGATCGGGCAGGTCTGCGGCGTAGCCCCGCACGCAGAACCGGTGCGCCGTCGGCTCGTACAGGGGCGCGCCGTAGTCCGTGCCGTCGCTCAGCGTCGCGCGGTCGAGGTACGCCGACGAGTCGACGACCGCGCCGCCGGGTACCGCCGCCGTCAGCCGCGTGCTGATGCCCAAGGCCGGCGGCGCCGGCGAGGGCGCGTCGTCGAGCACCCAGAGCGCCTCGGCGTCGACCGGGTCGACGACCTCGACGGTCGCGCCGGTACACAGGCTCAGCAGCCGCTCGAGGCCGGCCGCCGTACCGCGCCTCGCGTACAGCCGGTGCGCCTCGGCGACCACGGCGCGGCGGCGCTCGGTGTCCCACTTCTCGTCGAGGGTGACGCCCAGCCAGCCCGCGAGGTCGTCGAGCTGCCCGGGGGCCCCGCCGGAGCGCGTGTCGGCACAGGCCAGCGGGTCGAAGCGCGCGGGCATCGCCGCGAGCCGCTCCTCGTCGTCGCGCAGCACGCTCTGCAGGCCGCGCAGGAAGGCGTCCAGGAAGTCGGCCGGAGGCCCCGGATCGCGGTAGATCTCCGGCAGCCGGTCGAGCCAGGACGCCGTCGCCACGTCGACCTGCACCTGCTCGAGGCGCGGCGGGTCTCCCGCGCCGGGCGCCCCGGTGAGCAGCCCGCCCAGCCACAGGTAGCGGGACGGTGCGGAGGCCACCAGCGCGCCGCGGCAGTCGCCCGGCACCGCTCGCCAGGGGACGACCGGGGCGGCGACGTCTCCCGGGACGGAGGACGCCGGTGGGGCGTCCGGCGTGTCGCTGCCGAGCGTCCACAGCCGGACGGCGTCCGAGCCGGTGACGCGGGTTCGCAGCTCGCGCCAGGTGGCCGGCGCGGTGGCGCAGGAGATCGGGCCGCAGACGAACGTGCCGACCGGGACGTGCCCGCCGTGCGGGTCGAGGAACAGGTCGGTGCCGTCGACGGTGCGTGCGACGTACCGTGCCCGGCCGCAGTGGTCCGTCGTCACCCGCGCCTCGGTGAGCGAGCGGGAGCCGGTCAGCGCGCGGCCGACCCATCCGCCGTCCAGCGTGAAGCACAACAGCTCGCCCCCGGACACCACGAGCAGCCGCTCGTTCGTCTGGTCGACGGCCACGCTCGTGATCGCGTCGACCGCACCCGTCTGCCACGACCCGGTGCCCGGGTCGCGGCGCCGCCGCCGCAGGGCCGCCCAGGCCGTCGTCCGCGCGGCGTCCTGCGTGCCGTCGGGGGCCACCGCGAGCAGCCGGGTGCGCTCCGGGCCGGTGCGGTCCAGCACGACGACGCGCGGCCCGTCGGGCAGCCGCGCCAGGGTCGCGTCGACCACGTCGAGCGGGCCTGACCACGCGGTCACCCGCTCCTGCCACGCCACGTCACGCGCGCCGTCCGCGTCGAACCTGGCCAGCCGCGTGGACTCCACCACCACCACGGTGAGCGGGTCCGCCAGCACGATCCGCGGCTCGTCGAGCGGCCCCCAGGTGGTGAGGCGCTGCCCGGTGGCCGCCTCGAGCACCAGCAGCTCGGAGCCCTCGAGGCGGTACGCGCGCCCACGCGGTCCGACGACCGGGGTGCGCGAGGCGGTCGTCGCGCAGGGGTCGAGCGCGACCGGGTCGATCACCGCGGGCACCCGCTCGAGGGTGAGGTCGCCGCGCTCGTCGACCCGGACGCCGTCGGCGGTGAGCCCGGGCCAGCCGTCGCCGGTGTTGAAGAACCGGTACGTGGGCTGCTCGGTGACCCGCGCGACGGGGACGGTGCTCATCTCAGCCCTCGATCCCGATCCACACGACGTACCACTGCAGCTCGGAGTTCAGCAGGGTGGGGAACTCGGCGGCCCGGACGACGGACGCCGGGTTCAGCGTGGCCTCCGCACCGTCGTCGTCGACCGCCCCGAGGCCGGTCGGCAGCACGACCCGCAGCTCGAAGCCGGCCGCCCCGGCGTTCGCGACGTGCGGGTAGCCGTCGATCACGTAGGGGCCCTCGTCGCCCTTGGCGTACACCCGCGAGCCCGCGACCTGCGCCAGGTACCGCGGGGGGGCCCCGAAGCCCGCATCGGTCGTCGTGATCGTCGCGGCGACCCCGATCGGCTGGTCGGCGTCCGGCCACAGCCGCCACGCCGTGCCGCCGTGCGGGCTCTGCCCGGCGTACACGTACGGGATCTCCTCCGGCATCGCGTTGCGCCGCTCGGCGCCCGACACGTCCGCGGCGAGGCGGCAGTGCTGGACCTCCACGCCGGCCAGCACGACGTCGACGCCCGGGCGGAACGCGCTGCCGGCGAGCCGGTCGTCGGGGTCCTGCCACCGCAGGTCGACCCGCTCGGGACGGCGCACCGCGCCGGAGGTCCCGCAGCGTCCGGCGCGCACCTCGGCGTCGATCGCCTCGTCGTCGAGCCACGACACGGTGAGGAAGTACGTGGCGGGCTTGCCCTGCGCGTCGCCGGCGACCGCGGGGACCGGCAGCTCGGCGGGCTCGGTGAGGATCAGCTCGTGCCCCCGGCAGTCGAGCGCGAAGCCGGCCTCGACGCGGACGGCGCCGTCGCCGCGCAGGCCGTGCACCTGGTAGCCGCTCGCGATGCCCCAGTTGTGCATGCTGCGGTTGTGCAGCCACGACAGCTCGCGGTGGTAGCGGGTCACGGCGTCCAGGTCCGCGGCGCGCAGCTGCTGCCCGGAGAAGAACGCCGGCCGGTCGAGGGTCGGGATGTCGTCGGTGCTGGTCACTGGGGCTCCCCGAGGATGAGGTGGACCTGTGGATCGAGCAGGATCAGCTGCGCGATGAGCGCGAACTCGGTGCTGGAGGACGGCTCGCAGCCGCCGACCCACTCGACGCCGGCCCACAGCACCGGCACCGGGTTGGTGTGTGCGGCGATGCCCTGGCGCCGGGCGAGCTGCGCGGGCAGCCGGTGCCGCGCGGGCAGCCCGTGCCGGACGGTCAGCTGGAAGCTGGTGCGCGTCGCGCCGGAGATCTGCAGGAACGGTCCGTGCCCGAGCGGAAGCAGCGCGCGCAGCAGCTCGCGAGGAGACTGCCGGCCGTCGCGTACCTCGGAGTTGAAGCCGGAGTCCGCGCCCCACGGATGCGCGCCGAGCGCCGCGACGTACGTCGTGGCGCTCGAGGAGGTGAAGCCGCCGGCGGTCGTGTCCACGGTGATCCGCCAGGTGCGGAAGTCGCCGGCCGCCTCGACCGCGCCCTGGCGCACGGTGTGCGCGGCGATGTGCGGCCGGACCCGCCCGCGGGCCGTCCGCCGCGACGACAGGTCGAGCTCCCCGAGGGTCCCGTCACGCCGCAGCGTGACGCGCCCGAGCGGGACGTCGATGCCCAGCCGGACGGCGGTCCCGTACCCGGGGCGCTGCGCCGGGCCGGCGGCGACCGGGCGGTCGCCGGCGTCCACCCAGCGCAGGAGTGGCCGTTCAGCCTCCGGCGCGGCACCTCCCACGCAGCGGCTCTGCGGATCGCGGCCGGCGCGCAGCTCGGTGACCGAGGCCCACCGGGCGACGAGGTCGAGCAGCCGCGGTTCACCGTCGCCCCGGACGGCCGGCGTCGCGAGCTCGACGGCGGCGGAGCAGACGATCTCGCGGCCCAGCCGGTCGTACGCGAGCCCGGGGGCGACCACCGCCGCCCGGCCCGCCTCGGTCAGCGCCACGCCGAGCCCGAGCGCGACGCCCCACGAGTCGTGCACCACGCCGGTGTGCAGCCGCCGGGTCAGGGCCTCGCGCTCGCACTGCTCGGCGAGGTCCGCCGCGCGCAGCCCGCGGCCGTCGAGCCAGCCGATCCGGGTGGGCGAGAACGGCGCTGGTGAGGACATTCAGACCACCTCGATCCGGTGCGGGCCGGACGTCGTGAGCATCGTGGGACCGATCGGGACGCCGCCGCACCCGACGTCCTGCGGCGGGCACCCGGTCGCCGTCCCGGTCAGCTCCAGCGCCGCGACATAGTCCACGCCGGGGACGGCGGCGATCACCTGCAGCACCTCGCTGCGAGGCACGTCGCGGCCGAACGGCCAGCCCAGGCCCGCGGGGCCGCCGACGAGCGGGTCGAGGTAGCGGCGCAGCACGCCCAGCACGTCGTCGCGGATCCGCGACGGCAGCCCGTCGGCCGTCCGGGCGATCGTGGCGATGACCGTCACCTCGACGTACCGCGGACCGACGACCACGACGCGGGTGCCCAGCGTCCGGCGGCCGGCGAGGTGGTGGCGGACGGTGCGCAGCAGCCCGGGGGTCCGACGACCGCGATCACCCGGGCACCGAGGGCCTTCGCGATCTGGACCGCGGCCATCCCGACCCCGCCGGTCGCGCC
>NZ_WBKP01000071.1 GCF_009602465.1 Cumulibacter manganitolerans
GCGACCAAATCGCTGATACGTACCCACCTGCAACGTCCTCCTGATCAAAGGCGTTGCAACGACCCCTAGAACCCAAGGGCCGATAGCGTCACCGGCTGCCCCGCAGAACGGCGGTGGGTCAGCCGGCCGGCGGCATCCACTCGGTCGCGACCACGAGGATCGCCTTGGTCGCCGCGTCGAGGGTCGGGTGCATGACCGGGGCGAAGAACGGCGAGTGGTTGCCCGGGATCTCCTTGGCGATCACGCCGCGCTTCTTGGCGTCGGCGAACGCCTCGCGGTCGGAGCCGCCGACCATCCAGTAGCAGTAGGGAACGCCGAACGCGTTGGGGATCGCGCCGAAGTCCTCGCTGCCGGACGACGGCGTCGCCTCGATGAACCGGTCGCCGAAGGCGTCGGCGAACGCCGAGCGCACCCGGGTCGTCACGTCCTCGTCGTTGTCGGTCAGCGGGAACTGGTCGTAGTACTCGAAGGTCGGCGGCTGCGGTGAGCCCGAGGCCTCGCACTCGGCGTTCACCATCCGCTCGATCGCCTCGAGGATGTGCGCGCGGGTCTGCTCGTTGAACGAGCGCACGTTGACGTGCAGCTCGGCGCGGTCGCTGATGATGTTCACCTTCGAGCCGACCACCATCTTGCCGACCGTGACGACGCCGAAGTCGTGCGGCGCGAGCTCGCGAGCGACGATCGTCTGCAGGCGCAGCACGACCAGCGAGGCGAGGACGGCGGGATCGACGGTGGTCTGCGGCATGCTGCCGTGCCCGCCGCGGCCGAACAGGGTGATCTTCATCGAGTCGGCCGCCGACATCGCGGGGCCGATGTTGGCGTGGATGTCCCCGGCCGCCTGCGGCATCACGTGCTGCGAGAACGCGACGTCGGGCTTCGGGATGCGGTCGACCAGGCCGTCGTCGACCATCTTCTCGGCGCCGGTCGCGCGCTCCTCGGCCGGCTGGAACAGCGCGAGGAAGGTGCCGGACCAGGCGTCGGTGTGCTCGGTGAGCAGCCGGGTGGCGCCGAGCAGCGAGCTGATGTGGATGTCGTGGCCGCAGGCGTGCATGACCGGCGACGTCTCGCCGTCCGAGGAGACCCCGACGACGGTGCTCGCGTACTCCAGCCCGGTGAGCTCGCGCACCGGGAGCGCGTCGATGTCCGCGCGCATCAGGACCGTCGGGCCGTCACCGTTGCGCACGATGCCGACCAGCCCCGTCTCGCCGATGTGGCGGACCACCTCGACGCCGTCGAGCCTGTCGAGCTCCTCGGCGATCCGGTCGTGCGTCTGGTGCTCGACGAAGCTCAGCTCGGGGTTGCGGTGGAAGTGGATGTACAGGTCGTCCTGCCAGTCGGTGATCGACGGCTGGGCGGCCAGGATCTTCTCGAGTGCGCTGGTCACGCGTTCCTCCTGGTGAGATGCCGAGGGCTCCGATGCGGGTCTGCATCGGAGCCCCTCGGGTGCTGCTAGACGGTGAAGACGATCTTGCCGTTGGTGTTGCCGTCGACCATGGCCTGGAAGCCTTCCTTGGCCTCCTTCAGCGGCAGCGTCTTGTCGATCGTGGGACGCAGCCCGGTGGTCTTCAGCAGGTTCAGCAGCGCGGCCAGCTCGGTGCGGTCGCCCATCGTGGATCCGATGATGCGCATCTGCAGGAAGAACACCCGGGCGAGGTCCGCCGGCGGGTTGAACCCGCTCGTCGCACCGCAGCACACGATGGTGCCGCCGGGGCGCAGCGAGCGCAGCGAGTGCGACCAGGTCGCCTCGCCGACGGTTTCGAGGACGGCGTCCACCTTGCCCGGGAGCCGGGCGCCGGACTCGAACACCTGGTGCGCGCCGTTCTCCAGCGCGCCTTGGCGCTTCTCCTCGGAGCGTCCGGTCACCCACACCTGCAGGCCCATGGTCTTCGCGAGCGCGGTCGCGGCCGAGGCCACGCCGCCGGAGGCGCCCTGGATGAGCACCGTGTCACCCGGCTTCAGGCCCGAATCCTTGGTCAGCATGCGGTACGCCGTGAGCCACGCGGTCGGCAGGCACGAGGCCTCCTCGAACGACAGCTCGGCCGGCTTGGCCACCAGGTTCTGCTTGGGCACCGAGACGTACTCGGCGAAGGTGCCCTGGTGGACCTCCGACAGCAGCGAGCGCTTCGGGTCGTAGGTCTCGTCCCCGGTCCAGCCGGGGGAGGAGATGACGGAGTGGATGAGGACCTCGTTGCCGTCCTCGTCGACGCCGGCGGCGTCGGTGCCGAGGATCATCGGCATCCGGTCGGCGGGCAGGCCCTGGCCCTTCAGCGACCAGACGTCATGGTGGTTGAGCGACGCGGCCTTGACCTGCACGCGCGTCCAGCCGTCGGCGGCCTCCGGCTCGGGTCGATCGCCGAGCTCGAGCGCGGCCAGCGGGTCGTCGGTATTCGGGGCAGATACGAAGACAGAGAACATATTCGGATACTACGCAGCACCCGGGCCGGCGATCCGGCCCAGGGTTGCCCGGTCAGCGCCGCACGACGACGATCTGCGGTCCCCGGGCGCCGCCTGGCGGACGCCGGTGGCCGCGGACCCGGGCCGTCACGGCGCCGACGACGCCGAGCAGCAGCAGGACCGGCAGCACGAAGAGCATCACCATCGCGCTCGCCGCGGCCAGCGCGATGAGCCCCGCGACGACGAGCACCAGGATCGCGATGCCCTTCCAGCCCAGCAGCCTGGCCAGCGACAGCTTGCCCTTGCGGTTCAGCAGCCGCTCGGGGATCGGCGCGCCCATGGGGAAGCCGGGGCCGGGCAGGCCCCCTCCGGGCATGCTGCCGTCCGGCATGCCGCCGCCCGGCAGACCAGCGTCGATGAACGGCTTGCCGTCCTCGTCGATCACCGTCGGCTTGCTGTGCTGCTGGCGTTCCATGTCGTCCCTGCCTCTGCGGCTGTAACGGAAGGTGTTCCCCCAGTACTACGGATGGGCGCGCGCCGATGTTCCCGGCCGCGAACGCCACCTCGGCGCCCGCACTCCCTAGAATCGAAGGCTGCCTCGCTCGCCGCCCCGGCGAGTGCCTGATCGAGAAGGTCCCCGCCACGTGACCCGCCGCCGCCCTCCCGTCCCCGCGCCGCGGCGCCGTCCCCCGCACATCACCGGCGCGGTCACCCGGCTCGTCTCGGAGCGGCCGCGATGGGCGGCCCTGCTGCTCATGCTGGTCGCGGTCGTCGCCTGGGTGTACCTGCGGGGTACCGGCGACTCGGCCGGCAGCGACGGCGCACAACGCGCCGGCGTCGCGACGGCCACCGACGTCGCGGCAGGCACCGACCAGGCCAGCGGGCTTCCGTACGTCACCGAGTCGGCGCTGCCCCCGGAGGCCAAGCAGGTGCTGAGTGCGATCCGCGCGGGCGGCCCCTTCGAGTTCGAGCAGGACGGCGACGTCTTCGGCAACTTCGAGGGCATCCTGCCGAAGCGGACGTCCGGCTACTACCACGAGTACACCGTGCAGATGTCCGGCGAGCACACCCGGGGCGCGCACCGGTTCGTCACCGGCAACGGCGGCGAGGTGTACTGGACCGACGACCACTACGCATCGTTCTCAGTCGTGAAGGAGGGCACGTGATCGCCACCGTCGGCCCCGACGAGCCGGTCGACGTCACGCTCGCCCGGCTGCGGCGCGCCGGCCGCACGCCGTACGTCGTCAGCGGCGCAACGAAGGCCGAGCTGCTCGACTCGTTCGCTCGCGCGCTGTCCTTCCCGGCCTACTTCGGCCACAACCTCGACGCGCTGGCCGACAGCCTGCGCGACGCCCGGCTGCGGACGCCGGCGACCATCGTGTGGGACGGCGCCGCCTCGCTGGCCCGCGCCGACCGGGCGACGTACCGGGCGGTGGCGACGATCCTGGCGACCCGGCTGCCGCGCGACGTGGAGGCCCTCGAATGCCTTCGGTAGCCCTCGAGTCCACGGACGTCGTGCCCCTGGACGGCCGGCTGGACGCCGCGGCCCTCGACCGCGCCGGTCACGCCCCGTTCGGCTTCTACGTGCACGTCCCGTTCTGCGCGACGCGCTGCGGGTACTGCGACTTCAACACCTACACCGCCCGCGAGCTCACCGCGCGGGACGGCTCGGCGATCGTCAGCCGCGAGAGCTACGCCGACCTGGTCCGCGCCGAGGTGCGGCTGGCGCGCCGCGTGCTCGGCGAGCGCGACCTGCCGGTGAGCACGGTGTTCTTCGGTGGCGGCACCCCCAGCCTGCTGCCGGCGCGCGACCTTGTCTCGATCGTCGCCGAGATCAAGGCGGAGTTCGGGCTCGCGCCGGACGCCGAGATCACGACGGAGGCGAACCCCGAATCGGTGTCGCCCCAGCACTTCGCGCAGCTGCGCGACGGCGGCTTCACCCGCGTGTCGCTGGGCATGCAGTCCGCTGCACCGCACGTGCTGCAGGTCCTCGACCGCGTGCACTCGCCGGGCCGTGCCGTGGCCGCGGCGTTCGAGGCGCGCGAGGCGGGGTTCGAGCACGTCAACCTCGATCTCATCTACGGAGCTCCGGGGGAGAGCGACGATGACTGGGCGGACAGCCTCGCCGCGGTCCTGGAATCGCCGGTCGACCACGTTTCGGCGTACGCGCTCATCGTCGAGGAGGGCACCGCCCTGGCCCGCAGGATCGCCCGCGGCGAGATCCCCGAGCCGGACGACGACGTGCACGCCGACCGGTACGAGGCGGCCGACCAGGTGCTCTCGGCGGCAGGGTTCCAGTGGTACGAGGTGTCGAACTGGGCACGCGGCGACGACGCGCGGTGCCGGCACAACGAGCTGTACTGGAGCGGCGCCGGCTGGTGGGGTGCCGGACCCGGCGCACACAGCCACGTCGGCGGCGTGCGGTGGTGGAACGTCAAGCACCCCGCTGCGTACGCTGCCCGCATGAACGAGGGGCTCAGCCCCGCGCACGGCCGCGAGACGCTCACCGCGCAGCAGAGCGCGATGGAGCGGATCATGCTCGGCGTCCGCATGCGCGACGGCCTGCCGGTCGGCGAGCTGGGCGCCCGGGCCCGCGCCGAGGCGGCGCAGATGGCCACGTACGGGCTGTTGGACGGCGCCGAGCTCGACGCCGGTCGGGTGGTGCTGACGCTGCGGGGGCGGCTGCTCGCGGACGCCGTCATCCGGGACCTGGTCGACTAGCGACCGCCCTGGCGCGCCGGCGCGCCGTCCAGATCCAGGACCCGAGCGTGGACGGCGGTGCGCTGGTGCAGCGCCGCCCGCAGCGCGCGGTGCAGCCCGTCCTCGAGGTACAGCTCGCCGCGCCACCGCACGACGTGTGAGAACAGATCGCCGTAGAACGTGCTGTGGTCGTCCAGCAGCGCATCGAGCGCCAGCTCCCGCTTGGTGGTGACCAGATCGTCGAGGCGCACCTGGCGCGGCGGGATCTTCGCCCAGTCGCGCGAGCTGAACCCGTGCTCGGGGTAGGGCCGAGCGTCACCGACCGCCTTGAAGATCACGTTCTGCCGCCGTCCGTCGCCCTCGAGATTCCGCCCGAGTCTAGGCGTGGGCCGGCACCAGGGCACCACCCGATCGGCAAGCGACACGTAAACTTGATCATTGGCACTCCCGACCGGAGAGTGCCAGGACGAGCAGGAGGTGACGATGTCGGCCGAAGAGCGACGCCTCGAAGTACTGCGTGCCGTCGTCGAGGACTTCGTCTCCACCAACGAGCCGGTGGGCAGCCGGGCGATCGTCGAGCGGCACAACCTCGGCGTGTCCGCCGCGACGGTGCGCAACGACATGGCCGCCCTCGAGGACGAGGGCTACATCACCCACCCGCACACGAGCGCCGGACGCATCCCCACCGACAAGGGCTACCGGCTGTTCGTCGACCGGCTCGACGAGCTGCGGCAGATGTCCCCGGCCGAGCGCCGCGCGATCGAGCGGTTCATCTCCGGGGCGGTCGATCTGGACGACGTGCTGCGCCGCAGCGTCCGGCTGCTGTCGCAGCTGACCCGGCAGGCCGCCGTCATCAGCTACCCGAGCCTGTCGCGCTCGGCGGTCCGGCACATCGAGCTCGTCCCGGTCTCGGACACCAAGATCATGGTCGTGCTCATCACCGACTCCGGCCGGGTCGAGCAGCGCATCGCGGACCTGCCCGCGATGCTCAGCGCCGAGGACGTCGCCGACCTGCGCACCGAGGTCAACCAGTCGCTCGGCGGCAAGCCGCTCGCGGCCGCCGCCGACCTCGTCGAGGAGCTCCCCGACGATGTGCGGGCGTCGCTGCGCCCGGCGATGGCGATCGTGTGCACGCTGCTGATCGATGCGCTCGTCGAGCCCGCAGACGGCCGGATCCTGGTCGGCGGCGCGGCCAACCTGACCCGGCACACGGCCGACTTCCACTCCAGCCTCGGCGAGGTGCTCGAGGCGCTGGAGGAGCACGTCGTGCTGCTGAAGCTGATCGACGAGGCGTCCATCCCGTCGGGCGTCCGGGTGTCGATCGGCCAGGAGAACCCGACGCCGGGGCTGCGCGCCACCTCGGTCGTCGCGACGTCGTACGGCGCGGACGCCAACCGGCTCGGCGGTCTCGGCGTCGTCGGACCGACGCGCATGGACTACGCCGGAAACATCGGCGCCGTCATGACCGTTGCCCGTTACGTCAGCCGGCTCATCCACAGCGGTTGACCCCGCGGACCTTCCCCTTCACACGACTGGAGCACCGTGCCAACGGACTACTTCGCCGCGCTGGGCGTCGACAAGAACGCCTCGCCCGCAGAGATCAAGAAGGCGTATCGCAAGCTCGCCCGCGACTACCACCCCGACGTCAACCCGTCGCCGGAGGCCAAGGAGCGCTTCCGGGAGGTCTCCCGCGCGTACGAGGTGCTGACCGACCCGGAGAAGCGGCGCATCGTCGACCTCGGTGGCGACCCCTATGACCAGGGCCGCGGCGGCGCCGGGGCAGGGTTCGGGAACGCGGGGTTCGGCGGGTTCAGCGACATCATGGACGCGTTCTTCGGCGGCGGCGCCGGGGGCGGGCGGCAGCGCAAGAGCCGGGTGCGCCCCGGTGCCGACGCGCTGCTGCCGGTCGAGCTGACCCTCGAGGAGACGGCGTTCGGCGTCCACAAGGAGTTCGCCGTCGAGACCGCCATCGTCTGCGACTCGTGCGAGGGCCAGGGCACCAGCCCCGGCACCACCATCGCGGAGTGCGGCACCTGCGGCGGCCGCGGCGAGATCCAGGCCGTCCAGCGCACGCTGCTCGGGCAGATGATGGTCTCGCGCGAGTGCCACGCGTGCCGCGGCACCGGAACGATCATCCCGTCGCCGTGCGCCAAGTGCGGCGGGGACGGCCGCGTGCGCGCCCGGCGCACGGTGTCGGCGAAGATCCCGGCCGGCGTCGAGGACGGCATGCGGATCCGGCTCGCCGGCCAGGGCGAGGTCGGCCCCGGCGGCGGACCCGCGGGCGACCTGTACATCGAGGTGCACGAGCTGCCGCACGACATCTTCACCCGCGACGGCGACGACCTGCACTGCCGCGTCACGCTGCCGATGACCTCGGCGGCGCTGGGCACCTCCCTGGAGCTGACGAACCTCGACGAGTCGGTCGAGGACCTCGAGATCAAGGCCGGTACCCAGTCCGGCGACAAGATGACCGTGCGCGGCAAGGGCGTGCCGCGGCTGCGGTCCTCCGTGCGCGGCGACCTCGTCGTGCACCTGGAGGTGCGCACCCCGACCAGGCTCGACGCCGAGCAGACCAAGCTGCTGACCGACCTCGCGCGGATGCGCGGCGAGGAGGGCGAGGCGTCGACCAAGGCCAACCCGGCCGGCGGGCTGTTCAGCCGCATGCGTGACGCGTTCCACGGTCGCTGATGGCCCGCGCCTCGGCGTACCTGCCGGTCTTCTTCGGGCCGCTGCCCGAGCAGGGCGACCTGGTGCAGCTCACCGGTGACGACGGCGCCCACGCCGTCCGCGTGCGCCGCACGCGCGTCGGCGAGCAGCTGCGCATCGCCGACACGTATGGAAGGTACGCCGACTGCGAGGTCCTCTCGCTGGAGGGCAGATCGCTGACCGCCCGCATCCTGCGACGCGGCGCCGAGCCCGAGCCGGCGCCGCGCATCCTCGTCGCCCAGGCGCTGCCGAAGGGCGATCGCGGCGCGCTCGCGGTCGAGCTCATGACGGAGGCCGGTGTCGACGAGATCATCCCCTGGCAGTCCGCCACGTGCGTCGCACGGTGGGCCGACGCGGCGAAGGCCGAGAAGGGCCGCGCGAAGTGGTCCGCGACCGCCCGCGAGGCGGCGAAGCAGAGCCGCCGCGCCCGCGTCCCGGTGATCGCGGACGCCGTCGACACGGCGGGTCTGGCCAGGCTGGTCGGCGAGCGCACCGCCGGGCGGCTCGCGCTCGTGCTGCACGAGTCCACATCGGCGCCGATCGCCGAGGCGGTCGCGCCGGCCCGGCTGGCCGAGGCGGCCGAGGTGCTGCTCGTGGTCGGCCCGGAGGGCGGCATCACTACCGACGAGATCGCCGCGCTCGAGGCCGCCGGCGCGACCAGCGTCCGGCTGGGCCCCGAGGTGCTGCGCACGTCGACCGCCGGCGTCGTCGCCGCGACCTGGGTCGCCTCGCGCACCGCGCGCTGGAGCTGACCCGCGAGCGGCCCGCTCGCGGTCTTTGCCGTGGTGCGAGCCGCCGGACAACACTAAACTCGCTGTAGCGGCCCCCCCCGGCGCCGCGCCCCGATGAAAGGCCAGGCCGGACCAATAGTGTCGAGCAACCAGGACAGCTCCACCGTCAACACCACATTCGACATCCCCTCGAGCACACCGATGGTCGCGCTGCTCGGAGTGCGCGACGAGTACCTCCGGCTGATCGAATCGGCGGTGTCCGCGCAGATCGACGTCCGCGGCAACGCGATCACCCTGAGCGGGCAGCCGGGCGAGGTCGCCTTCACGCAGCGGGTGTTCGACGAGCTGCTCGCCCTGCTGGACTCCGGCCACGAGCTGAGCGCCGACGTCGTCCGCCGCAGCATCGGCATCATGCGCCAGGACTCCCGCCAGCGGCCCGCCGACGTGCTGAGCATGAACATCCTGAGCCGCCGCGGCCGGTCCATCCGCCCCAAGACGATCGGCCAGAAGCAGTACGTCGACGCCATCGACGCGCACACCATCGTGTTCGGGATCGGCCCCGCCGGCACCGGCAAGACGTACCTCGCGATGGCGAAGGCCGTGCAGGCGCTGCAGACCAAGCAGGTCAACCGCATCATCCTGACCCGCCCCGCCGTCGAGGCGGGGGAGCGGCTCGGCTTCCTGCCGGGCACCCTGTCGGAGAAGATCGATCCTTACCTGCGACCGCTGTACGACGCGCTGCACGACATGCTCGACCCGGAGTCCATCCCGCGGCTGATGGAGGCGGGGACCATCGAGGTCGCACCGCTGGCCTACATGCGCGGGCGCACCCTCAACGACGCGTTCATCATCCTCGACGAGGCGCAGAACACCACCGCCGAGCAGATGAAGATGTTCCTCACCCGGCTGGGCTTCGGCGCCAAGATCGTGGTCACCGGCGACACCACGCAGATCGACCTTCCCGGCGGCCAGCCGTCGGGCCTGCGGATCGTGCGCGACATCCTCGACGGGGTCGACGACATCACCTTCTGCGAGCTCACCAGCCAGGACGTCGTGCGGCACCGGCTGGTCGGCGACATCGTCGACGCCTACGCCCGCTTCGACTCCCGCCAGCCGCGCGACGACCGCACCCGGCGCCACGCATGAGCGTCGAGATCACCAACGAGTCGTCGATCCCGGTCGGCGAGGTGCGGCTGTCGGCCATCGCCACGTTCGTGCTCGGCGAGCTCGGCATCAACCCGCAGGCGGAGCTGTCGGTGCTGATCGTCGACGTCCCGCACATGGCCTCGCTCAACGAGCGCTGGATGGGCGAGGAGGGACCGACCGATGTCCTGGCCTTCCCGATGGACGAGCTGGCCCCGGCCGGCCGCCCGGGCGTGAGCCCGGCCGACTCCACCGACGAGGACGACGACGACCCGGCACTGCTCGGCGACATCGTGCTGTGCCCGGCGGTCGCCATCTCCCAGGCCGCGGCCGCGGGGCACTCGTTCGAGGACGAGCTGCACATGCTGACCACGCACGGGATCCTGCACCTGCTCGGCTACGACCACATGGAGCCCGAGGAAGAACGCGAGATGTTCGGGCTGCAGGCCTCGCTGCTGAAGAGATGGCGCCAGGAGACCGAACGCAGCCGTGGCTAGTACCGATATCACCCTGGCGATCATCGCGTTCGTGCTCGTGGTGCTCGCCGGTCTGTTCGCGATGATCGACGCCTCGCTGCTGCGCGTCAGCAAGGCGCGCGTCACCGAGCTGGTCAAGGACGGCAAGCGCGGCGCCCGGGCGCTGGCGGTGGTCGTCGACGACCTCCCGCGGCACACCAACCTGCTGCTGCTGCTGCGCCTGATGTGCGAGATGACGGCCGTCGTCATGGTCACCGTCGTGATCACCAACTACGTCGACGAGACGTGGATCCAGGTGCTCGCCGCGGCCGCCGGGATGGTCGTGATCAGCTACGTGCTCATCGGCGTCGGGCCGCGCACCCTGGGCCGGCAGCACGCCTACACCATCGCCCTGCCGACCGCGGCGCTCGTGCGCACCCTGGGCGTGATCCTCGGGCCCATCGCCAGCCTGCTGATCCTGATCGGCAACGCGATCACCCCCGGCAAGGGCTTCCGCGAGGGCCCGTTCGCCACCGAGGTCGAGCTGCGCGAGCTCGTCGACCTCGCCGAGCAGCGCGGCGTCGTCGAGCACGAGGAACGCGAGATGGTGCACGCCGTGTTCGAGCTCGGCGACACGATCGTGCGCGAGGTGATGGTGCCGCGCCCGGACGTCGTGTGGATCGAGGGCACGAAGTCGGTCGGCCAGGCGCTGGCCCTCGCGCTGCGCAGCGGCTTCTCCCGGATCCCGGTCGTCGGCGAGAACGTCGACGACATCACCGGCGTGGTCTACCTCAAGGATCTCGTGCGCCGCACGCAGGGCGCCAACGCCGACGCCGCTCGGCAGGCACGCGTCTCGGAGGTCATGCGCGGCGCGTCGTTCGTCCCGGAGTCCAAGCCGGTCGACGACCTGCTGCGCGAGATGCAGATCAACCGCACCCACATGGCGATCGTCGTCGACGAGTACGGCGGCACAGCGGGACTGGTGACCATCGAGGACATCCTCGAGGAGATCGTGGGTGAGATCGCCGACGAGTACGACATGAACGAGGTCGCGCCGATCGTCGACCTGCCCGACGGCGCGGTGCGCATGCAGTCCCGGGTCACCGTCGAGGACCTCGCCGAGAAGTTCGGCGTCGACATCGACATCAACGACGACATCGAGACCATCGGTGGCCTGATGGCGCAGCAGCTCGGCGTCGTGCCGATCCCCGGCGCCGTCGTGCACGTCGCCGGGCTGCGGCTCGAGGCCGAGGACACCGTCGGGCGGCGCAACCGCATCTCGTCGGTGCTGGTCACCCGGGACGTGCCGGAGCAGCCGTCCGAGACCGGCGACGACCACCAACCGACCGTGGAGGAGGCCCGATGAGCGAGCCCGAGCACCGCAGCGGCTTCGTCAGCTTCGTCGGACGGCCCAACGCCGGCAAGTCGACGCTCACGAACGCGCTCGTCGGCCAGAAGGTCGCGATCACCAGCGACAAGCCGCAGACCACGCGGCACGCGGTCCGCGGCATCGTGAACCGGCCCGCCGCGCAGGTGATCATCGTCGACACGCCGGGGCTGCACCGGCCGCGGACGCTGCTCGGCGAACGGCTCAACGACGTCGTCACCGCCACGCTGTCCGAGGTCGACGTCATCGGGTTCTGCCTGCCCGCCGGTGAGAAGATCGGCCCCGGCGACCGGTTCATCGCACGGATGCTGCGCGAGAACACCAAGGCTCCCGTCATCGGCATCGTGACCAAGACGGACACGGCGTCCTCCAAGCGGATCATGGAGGCGCTCCTGGCGGTCCAGGGACTGCAGGAGGAGCTCGGCCGCGAGTTCGCCGACATCGTCCCGACGTCCGCCACCGAGGGCGTGCAGACCGACCTGCTGCTCGAGCTGATCGAGAAGCAGCTGCCGGAGGGCCCGCGGCTGTTCCTCGACGACGAGCCGACCGACGAGAGCACCGAGACCCTGATCGCGGAGTTCATCCGGGAGGCGGCCCTCTCGGAGGTGCGCGACGAGCTGCCGCACTCGATCGCGTGCGCCGTCGAGGAGATGCTGCCGCGCGAGGACTCCGACATCGTCGACGTGCACGCGTTCCTGTACGTCGAGCGGTCGAGCCAGAAGCCGATCATCCTGGGCCCGCGGGGCTCGCGGATCAAGAAGATCGGCACCGAGGCGCGCCGGCAGATCGAGCAGCGGCTCGGGATGCGGATCTACCTGCACCTGCACGTGAGCGTGCTCAGCGAGTGGCAACGCGACCCCAAGAAGCTGCATCGGCTGGGGTTCTGATGCTCGCCGCCACCTCCTCCGCCGTGCAGCCCGGCGTCTACACGCTGATCGTGCTCGCCGTCCTGCTCGGGATCGCCGTCTGGATGGCACGGCGCGAACGCTCGCGCCGTGACCGCATCGGCGCCACCCTGCCCAGCAACGCGTGGACGGCCACCTGCCTCGACCCGACGACGTCCGCGACCAAGCGGCTGCTCGTCGTCAGCGACGAGGGGCTCGCCATCGCCGAGACCCGCACCGGCTCGCGGGACTCGTGGCCGTGGTCGGAGGTGGGCGCGGTCGTCGAGAAGCAGCTGCGCGTGCGGGTGCAGACCTACCCCGGCATCCGGATCTCGTTCACCGACGGGCACGTCCGCGAGCTGCTGGTGTACAACGGCGCGGGCAAGCAGGCCTACCGCGACGGCGCGACCGAGGCGCGGGCGCGGATCGCGCAGCACCTTCCGCGCGAAGCCGGCGCCTGAGTGGGAGAATCCTGCTGATGACCACCGTTCGCGACGAAGGCGTCGTCCTGCGGCTGCACAAGCTCGGCGAGGCCGACCGCATCGTCACGCTGCTGACGCGGCGCGGCGGCATCGTGCGCGCGGTCGCCAAGGGGGTCCGCCGCACCGCCTCCAAGTTCGGTGCGCGGCTCGAGCCGGGCAGCCACGTCGACGTGCAGCTGTACGTCGGACGCTCGCTGGGCATCGTGACGCAGGCGGAGAGCCTGCACCCGTTCGGGGCGCTCGTCGTCGACGACTACCCCCGCTACACCACGATGCAGGCCATCCTGGAGTCCGCCGAACGGCTCGCGGGCGAGGAGGGCGCCGCCTCGCTGCGGCTGTACCTGCTCGTCGTCGGCGCGCTTCGCTCGCTGTCGGAGAAGGAGAAGCCCGCTCAGCTGGTGCTCGATGCGTTCCTGATCCGGGCGATGACGGTCGCGGGCTGGGAGCCGGCGCTCGCCGAGTGCGCGCGCTGCGGGCGGCCCGGACCGCACCGCCGGTACTCCGTCGAGTCCGGCGGCACGACGTGCACCGAGTGCGCCGTCCCGCGCGCCGTCACCATCCAGGCCGAGACACCGGCCCACCTCGCCGCGCTGCTGCAGGGCGACTGGAGCACCGCCCTGGCCGCGGAGCGCCGCGTGCACCGCGAGTCCAGCGGCGTGCTCGCCGCGCATCTGCAGTGGCACCTGGAACGAGCGCTGCGCTCGCTGCCGCTGGTCGAGCGCGACCAGCCGGCGCCGCTGGCCGCCTCGCCGTACGCCGCCCTCGACCCGGACCTGCTCAGCGAGCTGCCTTCATGAGCACGCCGCCGCGCCGCCGGCCGACCCCGCATCCCTCCGGCGCGGTAGCCCCCGACATCCCGCCGGACCAGGTGCCGCGGCACGTCGCGATCGTGATGGACGGCAACGGCCGCTGGGCGAAGTCGCGCGGCCTGCCCCGCACCAAGGGCCACGAGGCGGGGGAGTCGTCGCTGTTCGACGTCGTCGAGGGCGCCATCGAGGTCGGCGTGAAATGGATCTCGGCGTACGCCTTCTCGACCGAGAACTGGAAGCGCTCACCCGATGAGGTGCGGTTCCTCATGGGGTTCAACCGGGACGTGATCCGCCGCCGCCGCGACGAGATGAACGAGCTCGGCGTGCGGGTCCGCTGGGCCGGCCGCCGCCCGCGGCTGTGGCGCTCGGTGATCAACGAGCTCGAGATCGCCGAGGACCTCACCCGCGACAACGACGTGTGCACCCTCACGATGTGCGTCAACTACGGAGGGCGCGCCGAGATCACCGACGCGGCGGCCGCGCTCGCCCGCGATGTCCGCGCCGGCAAGGTCGACCCGGACAAGATCACCGAGCGGGTGTTCGCGCGCTACCTCGACGAGCCGGACATGCCGGACGTCGACCTGTTCCTGCGCTCGTCCGGCGAGCAGCGGACCAGCAACTTCCTGCTCTGGCAGTCGGCGTACGCCGAGATGATGTTCGTCGACCGGCTGTGGCCGGACTTCGACCGCCTGGACCTGTGGGACGCCTGCCTGGAGTACGCCGGCCGCGAGCGCCGCTTCGGCAGCGCCTGACGCGACGCCGGTTGTGTTGTTGCCACTTCGGGCGCAGTCCCTATGCGCCAGCCTCTGGTGAGACATGTTGTCGATCTGGAGGGGCTGGCGTATGGGCCAGAAGCATTATCGGG
>NZ_WBKP01000072.1 GCF_009602465.1 Cumulibacter manganitolerans
GGGCGCGCTGTCCGCGTGGGCGGAGCTGCGCGAGCTCGCCGACGCGCTGGGCAGCCACCAGCCGGCATCGGCCAGCGAACGGGCGCAGGCGCGGGCGTGGGCGGCCGACCTGGGGCTGGACGCCGAGCGGGTCACCGGCCTGGCGGTGCTGGCGGAGCGGGCGCGGTACGGCGCGGACGAGGACATCGCGCCGGTGGACGGCGAGCTCCGCGACGCACGTGCGCAGCTGCGCCGGCGCGCGGGCCGGCTGCGGTGGTGGTCGGCGCTGTCGATTCCCGCCGTGCTCCGCAGGCTGCGGCGCTAGCTACCGCCTCAGGACTGGTCGAAGCGGCGGCGCAGGCGCTCCTGGGCCTTCTCGGCCATGCTGCCCTTCGCGCCGCCGGTGCTGCCGCCCTTGGCGCCCTTGCCGGCCGGCGCGGCGCCGCGCTGCGTGGCGCGCAGGCCCATGATGCCGCCGCCGAGCATGATCACGAAGCCGAGCACGCCGACGAACACGTTCTGCAGCCATACGCCGCCGACCAGGACCGCCAGCCCGAGAATGCCCAGCAGGATCGCCAGGCGCAGGCTGCCGACGGACACCCGCTTCCGGCTGCTGCGATTGACCGCGGCGCGGAACTTGGGGTCTTCTGCATACAGGGACCGCTCGATTTGCTCGAGAACCCGCTGCTCATGCTCGGAGAGTGGCATGGCATCTCCCTCGTCCGTGGTCGTGCGCGGCATGCACCGCTTCAGAACTCCAGGATACGAGCGTTCTGGAAAGTTAGGAACCCGGAGTCCGATTCTTGATCTCGTCGCCGCCCTGGCGCGGACGGCGCAGCGTCGAGGCCGGTCGTAGCGCGCTGCCGCCGAACTTCGCGACGACGGCGTCGAGCGCCTTCTCCGCCGCGGCCCACCGGTCGTTCCCGGACGGTTCGTCGGCGGAGTCGTCGAGGCTCAGCTGGACCGGCACGCTGCCGGACTCGATCAGCGCGCCGGCCCGCACCCCGAGCAGCCGCACGGAGCGGCCGCCGAGCACCTGGCGCTCCGCCGCCCGCCACAGCTGTACGGCGTGCCGGCGCAGCTCGTGCGCGGTGTCGACGGGCCGCTCGAGGGTGACCTCCCGGGTGTACGTCGTGAAGTCGGCGGCGCGCAGCTTCACGCCCACCGTGCCGGCCTGCATGTGCTTGGCCCGCAGCCGCGCCGCGACCTTGTGGGCCAGCCTGCCGAGCTCGGACTCGATCTGCGCGTGGTCGGCGAGCGTGTGGAAGAACGTGTTCTCGGCGCTGATCGACTTCTCGGCCCGCTCCGGGCGCACCGGCCGGGGGTCGATGCCCGCGGCGAGCGCCCGCAGGTGCGCGGTCTGCGCCTTGCCGAGGTTGCTGCTGAGCGTCTGCGGGCGGGCCTGCGCGACGTCCCCGACGGTGAACAGGCCGAGGCTCTCGAGGCGGGCGGCCGACTTGGGGCCGATCCCCCACAACGCGGAGACCGGCAGCGGATGCAGGAAGTCCAGGGTGCCGGCCGCCGGGACCACCAGCAGCCCGTTGGGCTTGCAGCGGGTGCTGGCGATCTTCGCCACGAACAGCCGGCTCGCGACGCCCACCGAGCAGGTCAGCTGCAGCTCCTCCTCCACCCGGCGGCGGATCAGCTGGGCGATCTGCCGCGGGCTGCCCATCAGCCGCTCGGCGCCCGACACGTCCAGGAACGCCTCGTCGAGGGACAGCGGCTGCACGAGCGGGGTGATGCTGCGCAGGATCTCCATGACGTCGGCGGACACCGCGCCGTAGTCGCCGTGGTTGCCGCTGACCACGATCGCGCCGGGGCACAGCCGCAATGCCTGCGCCATCGACATCGCGCTGCGGACGCCGTACGCCCGGGCCTCGTAGCTGGCCGAGGCCACCACGCCCCAGCCTCCGGCGCCGCCGACGATGACCGGCTTGCCCCGCAGCTGCGGATTGCGGCGGACCTCGACGCTGACGAAGAACGAGTCCATGTCGACGTGCAGGAAGTGGCAGCCGGTGTCATCGACGTCTCGCTGCTCGACCGGCCCGATGCGTTCCTGGTCGGCGCTACGACCCATGACCGGCGCGACCGGCGATCACGTGCAGCAGCGGCGCGGTCTGCGCCAGGATCGGGTCGGTGGACAGCCGCTCGTCGAGCGCGCGGGCCTGCGGCGTGCTCGCGCCCGAGGGGTTCAGCGCGCCGATGAGGCCGACGCCGCGGACCGCGCGGACCGCGAGACCGACCGAGTCGAGCAGGCGGGTGAGCTCGGCGGCGTCGAACCGGTGGCCGGACTGCGCCGACCGGGCGCCGTCGAGGGTCTCGGCGGCCTCGTCGTACCGGCCCGCGATGACGCGGCCGAGCACCGCTCCCGGGCGGTTGGCCGCGACGATGCTGATCACGCCGTCGGCGGTGAGCGCCCCGGCGGCCGCGGCGAGGGTGGCAGCCGGGTCGTCGACGAACTCCAGCACGCGGTGGCACAGCACGAGGTCGACCGCGGACACCGGGATGGAGCCGGCGAGGTCGTCGAGGTCGGCGACCCGGCCGCTCACCCGGTCGCCGACGCCGGCGTCGTGCGCGCGGCGCGCCAGGGTCGCCAGCGCGTCGTTGCTCTGGTCGAGCACCTCCACCCGGTGCCCGTCGCGCGCGATCGGGACGGCGTACACCCCGGTACCGCCGCCGAGGTCGAGCACGGTGACGAGGCGGTCGCCGACGACGTCACGCAGCGCGCCGAGGACGGCGTCGTCGTTGGGCTGGGTCATGGTCGGTGCGGGCATCGGGCCTCCTTGACCGGTGGGCGAGGGCGCCCGTCGATCATCCCCTATTCGCCGGCGACGCGCGCGAGGTCTCGGGTGCGCCGGCGCAGCAGCAGCCCGCGCACCTCGTGGGTGAACCGGTCGGCATCGCGCAGCAGGTCGTCGGCGAGCCGCTGCGTGATGCCGCCACCGGCCACGCCGCGGCTACGCAGCGACACGCAGGCCCGCGTCGCGGCCGCGAAGTAGTCGGCCCACTCGCGCAGCTCGGGGGCGCACCGCACGACGAGCGTCCAGACCGACTGGGCGCGCGCCCCGCGGACCTGGCGCGGGCAACCGGCCAGCACGGCGGACGCCGCCCGTACCGCCGCGACGGCCGACCGCTCGAAGCGCTGCTGGGCGTCGTCCGCGGCCTGCGCCTCGGCGATCGCCCGCCAGGCCTGCGCCAGCAGGTCGGCCGAGCCGGCTCCGTCGTGCGGATGTGCCTGCAGAGTCATCGCCCTACCTCCCGATCGCCCCGAATCCGATGTCTCGAACATACGTTCGATACATCGTCCGTGTCAATCGATCATCGCAGCGCGCACCGACAGATTCAGCCGCTCGCCGGCACCGCCCGTTCCCGGGACGCGACGGCGAACGCCGCGGCCGACGCGGCTATCAGCGACGACAGCGCGAAGGCCCAGGTGTAGCCGGCGTTGTCGACGACGAAGTTGACGGCGATCGGGCCGAAGACGACGCCGACGTCCCCCGCCATCTGGTAGCTGGCGAGCACCGAGCCGCGCCGTCCGCGCGCGATGTCGCCGGCGACCGCCGCCGGTCCGACCACCTGCATGGACGCGCCGACGCCGCCGATCACCATCGACGCGAAGAACACCCACAGCCCGCCGTCGAGCGCGAGCAGCAGGAGCCCGACGGACGTCAGGCCCGCGCCGACGATCATCGCCGGGCGGCGCCCCCACCCGTCCGACAGCTTTCCGGCGGGCACCAGCATCAGTCCGTTCGCCGTGGCGAACACGGCCATCCCGTAGCCGGTCCATGCCTCGCCGCGCAGCAGCACCTCCGTGACGAACAGCGGCACGGTGGCGGTGCGGACCGCGTTCGACCAGTTCGCCGAGAAGTTCGCCACCGTCGCCGCGCGGAACAGCCGGATCCGCAACGCCTCGCGGGCTCCCTCGGCGGGCGCCGCGGCCGGGTCCTGCGCGTCGCGGGTCACGCTGCGGCGGACCTTGGACGGACCGCCGAGCAGCGCGAAGGTGATGACCGCCGCGACACCGAGCGTGGCGGCGTAGAAGAAGAACGGCAGCCGCAGGCTGATCTCGGTCATCGGACCGCCGATGGCCGGGCCGGTGATGCCGCCCAGCAGGAATCCGCCGGAGTAGACGCTCATGGCGCGGCCGCGGGTGGCCGACGGCACCCGCGCCGCGAGGACCGAGGCGGAGGCGATGGTGAACATCGCCGACCCGACGCCGCCGGCACCGCGCAGGGTGAGCAGCTGCCAGTAGCTGCCGGACAGGCCCGCGAGCGCGCTGGAGAGGGCGACGACCAGCAGCCCGGCGCCGAGCACGGGGCGCCCACCGAACCGGTCGACCAGCCGGCCGCCGCCGAGCGCGGTCGTCAACCGCGCCAGCGCGAACATGCTGATGACGAGGGCGGCGAGGGTGCGCGTGACCCCGAACTGGCGGGCGAAGCCGGGGATCGCAGGCGCCACGATGCCGTAGCCGATGGCGACGCAGAACGCCACCGCAGCAAGGATCCAGACCTCGCGAGGCAGCGCCCCGCGTCGTGCTGCCGGCGCTGCCCGAACGTCGTCCACGACACTCCCTCGGCTAGCCGTCTCCGCGATCAGCAAAGATAGCCCCATGCCAGAACCGGCCGAGCACCCCGTCCTCAACCACGCCGCCGTCGCTCGCGTGCGATCGGGGCTCGCCGAGCACGGGATCGTCGCGTCGGTCGTGCACTTCGAGCAGGCCGCCACGACCGCCGCCCTCGCCGCCGAGAAGCTCGGTGTCGACGTCGCGCAGATCGCCAACAGCCTCGTCTTCGAGGCGGACGGCGAGCCACTGCTGGTGCTCACCTCCGGCGCGCACCGGGTCGACCTCGAGAAGGTGCGCCTGCTGAGCGGGCACCGTCGGATCGGCCGCGCGAGCGCCGCGTTCGTGCGCGAGCACACCGGCCAGACGATCGGGGGCGTCGCGCCGATCGGCCACCCCGCACCGATCCGGACCCTCGTCGACGAGTGGTTGGGCCGGCACGACGTCGTCTGGGCGGCCGCGGGCCATCCGCACACCGTGTTCGCCACGACGTACGACGAGCTGCTGCGAATGACCGGGGGCCGGGCCGCCGACGTGGGGGCGGCGGCGTGATGGTCCGCGGGCTGCGCCGCCGGCGGGTGACGGTCCGCCCGCTGAACGTCCCGGAGTTCCACGCCCTGTTCCGCCCCGCGTTCCAGATCTTCGCCGACGCGATGGGCTATCCCGACACCTACATCGAGCCGCGCATCCGGCTCGCCCGCAGCCAGCTCGGATACCCCGGGTTCACCGCGTTCGGCGCGTTCGAGGGCACCCGGCTGATCGGGTTCGCGTACGGGTATCGCGTACAGCGCGGCCAGTGGTGGGCCGAGGAGGTCGCGAGGGCGCTCGCCGCGCCGACGTCCGACACCTCACGCGACTGGCTCTCGGACGCCTTCGAGCTGTGCGAGATCCACGTGTCCCCCGACGCCCAGGGCCTGGGCGCCGGACGCCGGCTGCTCGAGGCGGTGACCGCCGCACAGCCGTGCCCGGTGATCATCCTCTCGACGCCGACCGGGCCGACCAAGGCCGCGGCGCTGTACGCCTCTGCGGGCTACCGGCCGCTCGCGTCGCGGTTCCGGTTCGGCGGCGACCCCCGCGACTTCGAGATCCTGGCCAAGGTCGTCGACGATGGCTGAGCGCGACGTCGTCGTGATCGGGGCGGGGCACAACGCGCTCGTCGCCGCCTGCTACCTGGCGCGGGCCGGGCGCGACGTGGAGGTGATCGAGCGGGACACGGTCGTGGGGGGCGCCGTCTCGACGGTCGAGCGGTTCCCCGGGATCAGCATGGATCGCGGCTCCAGCGCGCACATCATGGTGCGCCACACCGGCATCGTCGAGGATCTGCAGCTCGACCGGCACGGCCTGCACTACCTCGACATGGATCCGTGGGGCTTCCACCCCGCGGCCGGCGGCCGGCCCGCGATCAGCTTCTGGCGGGACGTCGAGGCGACCTGCGACTCGATCGCCGCGGCGTGCGGCGATGCCGATGCCGATGCCTACCGTCGGTTCGTCGCCGACTGGCTGCCTCGCAACGAGGTGATCTTCGACTTCTTCCAGCGGGCGCCCGGCCTACCGGCGCTCGGCCGGGCGGCGGCCGCCCTCGCCCGGCGCTCCCGGGGTCGTGTGCCGAGCATGGTGCGCGAGTTCCTCGGGTCCGCGGACGCCGTCCTCGACCGATACTTCGCCGACGAGCGGCTGAAGTCGGCGCTCGCCTGGATGGCGGCGCAGTCCGGTCCCCCGTCGCACGAGCCGGCGACCGCCGACATGCTCGGCTGGCTCACCATGCTGCACGTGCTGCCGCCCGGGCGCCCCCGTGGCGGCTCGGGCATGCTCAGCCGCGCGCTGGCCTCGCGGCTCGCGGCGGACGGCGGCACCCTGACCCTCGGCGACGGGGCCGTCCGCATCGAGACCGCTGGTCCCGGCCACCGGGTCACCCTCGCGTCGGGGCGCCGGCTGACCGCGCGCCGCGTGCTCAGCGGCGCGCACGCGTGGACGACGGCCCGGCTCCTCGAGGCGAGCCACCCGGCCGCTGCCCGGCGTCTCCGGGCGACCGCGCGCGCCGGCAACGGGATCGGCATGGTGGTGCGGCTGGCCACCGACGCGCCGCCGGCCTTCACGGGGGACGTCGCGCAGACCGCGCACCGGGCGATGGCGCTGCTGTGCGACGACCGCCGCGCGCTGCGGGCCTGCTACGGCGACTTCCTCGCCGGGCGCGCGCCGGCGAACCCGGCCGCGCTCGTCATGTGCCCCACGGTCGACGATCCCACCCTCGCTCCGCGGGGCGTGCACACGGTGACGATCTGGGGGCAGTGGCACCCGTACGCACTGGCCGACGAGGCGTGGCAGGACATCGCCGAGCGCGAGGCGGACAAGCTCGTCGACGTCGTCGAGCGGCACGCGCCGGGCTTCCGCGACAGCATCCGGCACCGGTACGTGCAGTCACCGCTCGACCTCGAGCGCGAGATCGGCCTGCACAACGGCAACGTCATGCACCTGGAGATGAGCCTGGACCAGATGTTCTCCCTGCGGCCCACCGCCCTCGATTCCCGGTACCGCGTGCACGGCGCCCCGGGCGTCTACCTCACCGGCGCGTCGACGCACCCCGGCGGCGGGGTGTTCGGCGCCTCGGGCCGCAGCGCCGCGCACGCGCTGCTCTCCGACGAGCGCCTACGCTCGAGGCCATGGCATCGATGACGCGACGCGAGTTCCAGCCCTCCGATCTCGACCCCAAGGGCCCCTACCACCTGATGACGGCGACCGTCATCCCCCGGCCGATCGCCTGGGTGAGCTCGCGCGCCGCGGACGGGGTCGACAACCTCGCGCCGCACTCGTTCTTCACCGTCGCCTCGGCGTCCCCGCCGATCGTGCAGTTCACGTCGGTCGGCCGCAAGGACACCCTGAACAACATCGAGGCGACCGGCGAGTTCGTCGTGAACTTCTGCTCCGAGGACATGTTCGACCTCGTCAACGACTCGGCGACCGACTACCCGGAGCACCTCAGCGAGTTCGACGAGCTCGGCGTCGAGCGCGAGCCGAGCCGATTCGTCGCGCCGCCGCGCGTCGCCGGGTCCCCCGTCGCGCTGGAGTGCACGCTGAACCGGACCATCCCGATCGGCGACTGCACCGTGGTCTGGGGCGAGGTGGTGTGCTTCGCGATCGACGAGCGGGTGCTCGACCTGACGAACGAGCGCCGCCCGCACCCGCGCGCCGCCGACCTGGCGCCGCTGGCGCGCCTCGGCAAGAACGAGTGGTCGACGCTCGGGCGCATCCTCGACGAGCCCCGCAAGAAGTACCGCGCCTAGCGCGGCTACGGGCGCAGGTTGCCGTAGATCTCCTGCGTCGCCTTCGAGCGGTTCATCGTGATGAAGTGCAGGCCCGGCGCTCCCTCGTCGAGCAGCCGGGCACACATCTGCGTCGCACGCTCGATGCCGTGCGCGCGCACGGCGGCCGGATCCTGCGCGAGCGCCTGGAACTCGGCGCCGAGGGCGGCGGGGAACGGCGCACCCGACAGCTTCGGGGCGCGCTCGATGGTGCCCATCGACAGCACCGGCATCACGCCGGGCACGATCGGAATGTGGCAGCCCAGCGCCGCGACCCGGTCGCGCAGCCGCAGGTAGTCCTCGGCCTCGAAGAACAGCTGGGTGATCGCGAAGTCGGCGCCGGCGCGCACCTTCTCGACGAACCGGCGGGCGTCGGTCTCGATGTCGGGCGACCGGGGATGCTTGTGCGGGAACGCTGCCACACCGACGCTGAACTCGCCCATCTCCTTGATGAGCCGCACCAGCTCGTGCGCGTACTCGATGCCCTGCGGATGCTTGACCCACTCGCCCTCCGGGTCACCGGGCGGGTCGCCGCGAACCGCGAGGATGTCGTGCACGCCGCCCGCGGCGAAGTGCCCGAGGATGTTGCGCAGCTCCTCGACGGAGTGATCCACGGCCGTCAGGTGGGCCATCGGCAGCATGGTCGTCTCGGCGGCGATCCGGTCGGTGATCCGGACGGTGCCCTCGCGGGTCGTCCCGCCGGCGCCGTACGTCACCGACACGAACGACGGGTGCAGCTTCTCCAGCTGCCGGATCGCGTCCCAGAGCTGGCGCTCGGACGCCGCGTCGCGAGGCGGGAAGAACTCGAAGGAGAAGGTCGGTCCGGCGGCGAGGGCGTCACGAACCGTCCGGTGTCGTGCGTCGCTGAGCATGCCGACCAGGATAGCCGTGCGCCCGCTGGGCCCGGCCGCAGGGAATACTGGGGAGCCGTGACTGCTGCACGCCCGACCCCGATCGATCTCGACGACGTGCGCGGCCGGGTCGATGCCGCGCTCGACGCGCAGCTCGCCGAGCGGGCCGCGCATCTCGCCGGCCTCGGCGACGACCTGTCCGCGGTGGGCTCGGCGCTCGTGGGATTCTGCCACGGGGGCAAGCGGCTGCGTCCGCTGTTCGCGTACTGCGGCTGGCGGGCCGCCGGCGGGTCCGGCGACGACACGGCGGTCGTTCGCGCGGCGGCGAGCCTCGAGCTCGTGCAGGCCGCGGCCCTCGTGCACGACGACATCATCGACGGCTCGGACTCCCGGCGCGGCAAGCCGAGCGTGCATCGCGCGTTCGAGGACGTCCACCGCGCGGGAGGCTACGCCGGCGAGCCGGCCCGGCACGGCATCGCGACGGCGATCCTGATCGGCGACCTGGCGCTGATCTGGGCCGACGCCGTCCTGCAGGACGCCGGGCTCGACGACGCCGCGCTGCTGCGCGCCCGCCGCGAGCTCGACCTCATGCGCATCGAGGTCATGTCGGGCCAGTATCTCGACGTCCTCGAGCAGGCGCGGCCTGCAGACCCCGAGCACGCCGTCTCGTCCGCGCTGCGGGTCGCCGAGCTCAAGTCGGCGTCCTACACCGTCGCCCGGCCGCTGCTGATCGGCGCGGCCATCGCGGACGCCGGTCGCGCCGTGCGCGAGGCGCTGAGCGCGGTCGGCTACCACGCCGGCATCGCGTTCCAGCTGCGCGACGACCTGCTCGGCGTGTACGGCGACCCGGCCGTCACCGGCAAGCCCGCCGGTGACGACCTGCGCGAGGGCAAGCGCACGGTGCTCGTCGCGCGCGCCCTGGCGCTGCTCGGCGAGCGCCGCGACGAGCTGGCCGCCGGGTTCGGTCGCGACGACCTCACGGACGGCGACGTCGATCGGCTGCGCGGGCTGATCGTCGACAGCGGCGCCGACCGCGAGGTCGAAGACCTCATCGCGCAGCACTCCTCGGCAGCCCGCGCCGCCCTCGACGGTGCCGGTCTTGAGCCGGCCGGCCGGGCGGCGCTCGAGGCGCTCATCGACGCGGCGACCCGCCGCGCCCACTGAGCCGGCATGCGCACCCCAACACACCGACCGCGGCACGTGGTCGTGGTCGGCGCGGGCCTCGCCGGCCTCAGCGCGGCGGCCCACCTGCGCGGCCGCGGCGCGGAGGTCACCGTTCTCGAGGTCGCGCCGCGGGTCGGCGGGCTGTGCCACGAGCTCACGATCGACGGCGTCACGCACGACGCCGGGCCGACCGTACTGACCATGCCGGCGATCGTCGACGCCCCGTTCCGCGCCCTGGGCGAACGGCTGGCCGACCGGGTGCGGCTGACCCGGCTGGACCCGGCCTACCGGGCGACGTTCTCCGACGGCAGCGTGATCGAGGTGCGCGACACGGTGGAGCGGACCGCCGCGTCGGTGGAGCAGGCCTGCGGCAGCGCCGAGGGCCGCCGCTTCCTGGCGTTCGCCGAGCACTGTACGAGGGTCTACGAGACCGTCTACGAGCCGTTCATGCACCGCAGCTTCGACTCGCCCCTCGGGCTGGTCGGCCGGCCGTTGCTGGAGCTGCTGCGGCTCGGCGGCTTCCGCTCGATGCAGCACCAGGTGGACCGGCTGCTGCACGACAAGCGCACGCGGCGGATCGCCAGCTTCCAGGCGTTGTACGCCGGCGTACCGCCGTCGCGGGCGCGCGCCCTCTACAACGTGATCACGTACATGGACGTCGTGGCCGGCGTCTACCACCCCCGTGGCGGCATGGCGGCGATCCCGGCCGCGCTGGCCGCCGCGCTGGGCGAGCACGGAGTCGCGGTGCACACCGGCACGCCGGCTCGCGCGCTCACGTTCGCCGGCGGCCGCGTCACCGGCGTGCGGACCGACGACGATCACGTCGCGGCGGACGCCGTGGTGCTCACCTGCGACCCGGTGGCCGCGCGCGCCCTGGCCGGCGTGCGGCCGATGCGTCGCCGGCTGCGCCGGTCGCCGTCATGCGTGGTCGTCCGCGCGCACCTCCCCGAGGGGGCCGCCGGCATGGCCGCGCACCACACCATCCACTTCGGCACCGAGTGGGCCCGGACGTTTCGGGAGATCGTCGACGAGGGCCGCCCCATGAGCGATCCCAGCGTGCTGGTGTCCGCACCCGCGGTGAGCGACCGCAGCGTCGCCGCCGACGGCATGCAGCCGGTGTACATCCTGCTGCCGTGCCCCAACGACGAGCGCGTGCCGTGGACCGGCCCGACGCTCGACGGCATCGTCGACCGCGGCCTGCGGCGGCTGGCCGAGCGCGGGCTCGCGGTGCGCCCGGACCAGATCCGGGAGGTCGTGGGGCCGGCCGAATGGGCGCGACGCGGGATGCCGGCCGGGACGCCGTTCTCGCTCGCGCACACCTTCGCGCAGACCGGCCCGTTCCGCCCGCGCAACCTGCTCCCGGGCGTGCGCGGCGTCGCGCTGGCCGGCGCGGGCACCGTGCCGGGGGTGGGGGTGCCCACCGTGGTGGTCTCCGGCGAGCTCGCCGCCGACCGAGTGCTGGGCGCGCGATGAGCCGCTCGGCCCTGGACGCGTCGTACGACCGGTGCCACGCGCTGCTGCGCGAGCACGGCCGCACGTACCATCTCGCGTCGCGGCTGCTGCCGCGGGAGATCAGGCCGGCGGTGTGGGCGCTGTACGGCTTCGCGCGCTACGTCGACGACCTGGTGGACGTCGAGCTGGAGCGCGCCCCCGACGTCGCCGTGGTCGACGAGATCGAGCGGCTGCTGCTGGACGGCCTGCGGCGCGGCCGGAGCGATCATCCCGTGCTGGCGGCGACCGTCGACACCGTGCGCCGCTACGCGATCGAGCCGCGATGGCTGATCGACTTCCTCGCCTCGATGCGGCGCGACCTCACGCCGCAGCACTACCCCACCTGGGAGGCGTTGCGCGAGTACACGTGGGGCAGCGCGGCGGTGATCGGGCTGCAGATGGCGCAGGTGATCGGCGTCGTCGGCGATGCCGCCCGGGCCCGGACCGCGGCCGCGGCGCTGGGGGACGCGTTCCAGATCACGAACTTCACGCGCGACTTCGACGAGGACCGCCGCCGCGGCCGGATCTACCTGCCCGGCGAGCTGTTCACCGCCGCCGGCGTGGACCCGGCGACCACGGACCGGGCCGCCCTGGCGCCGGTGATCCGCGCCGCCTGCGCGCACGCGCGCGGGCTGTACCGCGAGGCCGAGCCAGGCATCGCGCTCCTGCAGGCCCGCGGGCGTCCGTGCATCCGCGCCGCCTTCACCCTCTACCAGGGCATCCTCGACGAGATCGAGGCCTCCGGCTACGACGTCCTCGGCGTGCGGCACCGGGTCAGCACGCGACGGCGGCTACGGCTCGCCGCCCCGCTCCTCGCCGGCAGCGTCGTCGCCCGGGTGCGCCCCGGCCCGGCTCCACACCGTCAGCACTGAGAGCACCAGGCCGAACCCGAACCCGATGTCCTCGACCGGCGCGTTGGCCACCCGCAGGCCGAGATGCACGTCGGGGTCGTACGTGACGATGGGGATGCCGGTCAGCACGCCGTTCATCACCAGCTGGAAGAAGAGGATGACGGCGTACGCGACCCAGAAATGGCCGTGGGTGACCAGCCGCTGCCGGGTGCCGGCCACGTCGAGGGCGACCGCCGCGATGACGGCGACCACCGCGCCGAGGGTGTAGCCGAGCATCAGCGGCCGCCGCGCCGGCGGCGGAGCGTCGCCCCGACCGCCTCGTAGCCGAGGATCGCGCAGACCGGGACGACGACGAAGAACGCGACCTCCTCGAGCGGCAGGCCCCACAGCCGCGGCCCGAGGGTGAGCTCGGGGCTGAAGGACCACCAGCCGCGGGCGGCCACCACGACGTCCCACACCAGAAACGCGGCGCCCGGCAGCAGGGCGATCGCCAGCCGGCGCGGGTCGCGCAGCACCCGCACGCCCGGCCACGCCTCCAGCCACGCCGCCGCGGCGAACGTCAGCAGCAGGACGACCAGGTAGCTCCAGTGCCCCATGGGCTCTAGAAGGCGAGCGCCTGCGCGCGCCGCGAGACCTCGCGGTGCAGCTGGTGGTGCAGCGCCCACGCGGGCGTCCCGCCGAGCGACTCGTCGTGCCGCAGCAGCCACGCGACCGCCTCGTCGTCGTCGTACCCGCCGTCGCGCAGGAGGTTGATGACGCCACGCAGGTACTTCGAGATCTCGCCGTGCTCGATGAGGGCGGACGGCACGCGGCGCTGGCCGTCGACGCTCACCGCGAGCAGGCCGCCCTCCCGGACGAGCTGCTTGACGCCGGGTACGTCGATCCCGAGCTGGTTGGCGGCCTCGCCGTAGGTCAGCCAGCGGACGGGGGACCGGGAGTTCTGCGAAGTGCTCACCCTGCAACCCTGCCACGTGCCCCGCGGCACCGCTCGGCGGCCCGCCACGCGGCCGGGCGGTCCCGCCGCACCGGGCGCGGGCGCCGTAAAATCCAGCCTCGTGAGCTCGACCACGCCTGATCCGATGGTCGGCGTGCTTCTCGATGGTCGCTATCGGGTCGAGCGCCGGCTCGCCAGCGGCGGCATGTCCCAGGTGTATGTCGGGCACGACGAGCGGCTGGACCGGCCCGTGGCGATCAAGGTGATGAACAGCGACCTCGCCACGGATCCCGCGTTCATCGCGCGGTTCACCCGCGAGGCCCGCGCCGCCGCCCGGATCCTGCACCCCAACATCGTCACCGTCTACGACCAGGGCGCCGACGACCGGCACGGCGCGGTGTACCTCGTCATGGAGCTGGTGCGCGGCGGCACGCTGCGCGACCTGCTGCGCCGCGAGCACACGCTGGCCGCCGGGGAGGCGCTGGCGATCATCGAGCCGGTGCTGACCGGCCTCGCGGCCGCGCACGCCGAAGGTCTGGTGCACCGCGACATCAAGCCCGAGAACATCCTCATCGACGCCAAGGGCCGGGTCCTCGTCGCCGACTTCGGGCTCGCCCGCGCGGTCGCCGAGAGCAGCCACACGACGCACTCCGGCCGGGCCGGCGCGGTGTTCGGCACCATCGCCTACCTCTCCCCCGAGCAGGTCACCCGCGGCTACGCGGACGCGCGCAGCGACGTGTACGCCGTCGGCACGATGCTGTACGAGATGCTGACCGGGAATCCGCCGTACGTCGGCGACAACGCCGTGTCGGTGGCCTACCGGCACGTCAACGACGACGTGCCGCCGCCGTCCGAGATCAGCCCGGAGCTGCCCGGGCAGGTCGACGACCTGGTCATCGAGGCCACGACGCGCGATCCGCTCAAGCGACCGGCGGACGCCGGCCAGATGCTGCGGCTGGTGCGCGCGACCCGCGACGAGCTGGGCCTGCGCGCGGTCTCGGTGCCGCCGGTGGCGGCCCCGCCGGTCGTCGAGGACGCCGCGGCCGAGGCGTCGGGGGC
>NZ_WBKP01000073.1 GCF_009602465.1 Cumulibacter manganitolerans
GGACGACGGCGGCGTCGGCGAGCGCGCCGAGGGCGGCCGCGACCGGCGCCTCGCTGCCGGGCGTGACGCGCAGCATCGTGGACAGCGACCCGACCACGCCGGGCAGCCGGTCCCCCGCCTCGAGCAGGCTCGCGGTGCCGTCCTTGCGGTTCAGCCCGACGGCGAGCGCGTCGCGGCGCACCTGCCAGCTCTTGGCCTCCTGCTGGGCCTCGCGCTGCGCGTCGCGCAGCTCGCGCGCCTGCGCCTGGGCGGCGGCGTGCTGCCGCTCGGCGGCCTCGTGCCGCTCGTCGAGGCCGTGCTCCCCCTCGTCCAGGTCGCCGATCGACTCCTGCAGGTGCGCCAGCTTGCCTTCGGCTTCGGCGGCGCGCGCGGTCGCCTCGGCGTGCGCGGCGCCGAGCCGGGCGATCTCCTCCTCGGCCGCGCCGGCGCGGGCCCGCAGGGTGTTGACCTGCCCGACCAGCCGAGCCAGGCCCTCGCGGCGGTCGGCGATGGCGCGCACCGCGGCGACGTGCCGGTCCTCGGCGGTCTTCAGCTCGGCCTCGGCGCCGCGCTTCTGCTCGCCGATCCCCTCCAGGCGCTCCCGGTCGGCCGCGAGGGCCGCCTTCATCTTCTCCAGCTCCTCGGCGAACACCGCGGCCTGCCGGTCGAGCTCCGCCGGGTCGCGGGAGCTCGCCGGGTCCTCCAGCGGCGCGCTGAGGTTACGGTGCCGCTCGGCGGCGAGCTGGATGGTGCCGCGCAGCCGCTCGGCGATGCCCGACAGCTGGAAGTGCGCGTCCTGCGCGGCGGCGAGGGCGGGGGCGTCCGCGGACAACGCCTCGTCGAGCTCGGCCTCTCGCCGGCCGCGCTCGGCGAGCTCCCGTTCCACCTCGGCGCGACGCTCGCGCATCGCGCTCTCGTCGGCGACCTCGCGCTCGACCGTGGACATCAGCGTGGCCAGGTCGTCGGCCAGCAGCCGCAGCCGCGAGTCGCGGACGTCGGCCTGGATCGCCTGGGCGCGCCGGGCGACGTCCGCCTGCCGGCCGAGCGGCTTGAGCTGGCGGCGCAGCTCGTCGGTGAGGTCGCTGACGCGCGTCAGGTTGGCCATCATCGCGTCGAGCTTGCGCAGCGCCTTCTCCTTGCGCTTGCGGTGCTTCAGGACGCCGGCGGCCTCCTCGATGAACCCGCGCCGGTCCTCCGGCCGGGCCTGCAGGACGCTGTCGAGCTGGCCCTGCCCCACGATCACGTGCATCTCGCGCCCGATGCCGGAGTCGCTCATCAGCTCGTGGATGTCGATCAAGCGGCAGCGATCGCCGTTGATCTCGTACTCGCTCTCACCGCTGCGGTACATGCGGCGGGTGACGGACACCTCGGTGTAGTCGATCGGCAGCGCGTTGTCCGAGTTGTCGATGGTCAGCGTGACCTCGGCGCGCCCGAGCGGGGCGCGGCCGGCGGTGCCGGCGAAGATGACGTCCTCCATCTTGCCGCCGCGGAGCGCCTTCGCACCCTGCTCGCCGAGTACCCACGCGATGGCGTCCACGACGTTCGACTTGCCCGACCCGTTGGGCCCGACCACGCAGGTGACGCCGGGCTCGAGGCGCAGGGTCGTCGCCGACGCGAAGGACTTGAAGCCCTTGATGGTCAGGCTCTTGAGGTGCACGGATTCACTCCAGCGGTCGTACGTCGGCAACCGCCCACGATACCGGCCGCACGCGGGGTTGCCGGGGAGATGACGGTCGGGTGCGAGAATCACCCGGTGCCGTACACCCGTCAGCCATCGGACCCGGACGCGCCGTCCGCGGTGCACGCGGCCCATCCGAGCGTCACGGACGTGGCGACCGTCTTCGCCGGCGGCGTCGCGGGGTGCGCCGTGCGCGCCGCCGTCGAGGTCGCGCTTCCTGCCGGCCGCGGCTTCCCCGTCGGGACGCTGATGGTGAACCTGCTCGGCGCGATGCTGCTCGGCGTCCTGCTCGAGGTGCTGCTCATCGCCGGCGACGACAGCGGCGTCCGACGCCGCCTGCGGCTGCTGCTCGGGACCGGCGGCCTGGGCGGGTTCACGACGTACAGCTCGTTCGCCGTGGAGACCGTGGATCTGCTGCGCGCCGGCAGCATCGGGACCGCCGTCGGGTACACGGCCGCCACCCTGTTCGGCGGCGTGCTGCTCGCCTGGAGCGGCATCTCCGCGGCGCAGCGGCTGCGCGGCGCGCGGTGAGCGCGCCGGTCTTCGTGCTGCTGAGCCTGGCCGGCGGGGTCGGAGCCGCGCTGCGCCTCGTCGTGGACTCGCTGATCAGGGCCGCGACCCGCACGCACTTCCCGGTCGCGACGGTGACCATCAACCTGGTCGGCTCGTTCCTGCTCGGCCTGCTCGCCGGCGCCGCGGCCGGGCACTCGATCGACGACTGGTACGCCGTCCTCGGCACCGGGCTGCTGGGCGGGTTCACGACGTTCAGCACCGCGTCGGTGGAGACGGTGCGGCTCGCGATCGGGGCGCCCCGGGGCCACGCCGCGCTCAACGTCTTCGGCACCCTCCTCGGCGCGTTCGCGCTCGCCTGGCTCGGGATCCTGCTGGGCAGCGCACGCGGCTGACCGCCCGCCCACCGCGGCTGACCGCGCGCCTACCGCTCGACGTCCCCGCCGCTCCGCGGGCCGGCCGACCGACGCGGACCCTGGGACCGGCTCTCCCACGGCGAGTGCTCGAGGCCGTCGGGGTCCCGCACGTCGCCGAGGGCCAGCACCGTGGTGTCGACCGTGTCGGCGTCCACGCCCGCGGCGAGGTCCCGCTTGAGCTCGCCAGGCGCGATCGCCCGCGCCAGGTGATACAGCACGATCACCACGATGGTGCCCAGCGCGATGCCGGTGATGCTGAAGCTCTCGGTGAGCCTCAGCTGCACGTTGCCGATGCCGATGATCAGGCCCGCGGCCAGCGGGACCAGGTTGATCGGATTGCCGAGGTCGACGTTGTTCTCCACCCAGATCTTCGCGCCCAGCAGGCCGATCATGCCGTAGAGCACCACGGTGATCCCGCCGAGCACGCCGCCGGGGATGGCGGCGATCAGCGCGCCGAACTTCGGCGAGAACCCCAGCAGGATGGCGAACCCTGCGGCGACCCAGTAGGCCGCGGTGGAGTAGACGCGGGTGGCGGCCATCACGCCGATGTTCTCGGCGTACGTGGTGGTCGGCGGCCCACCGGCGAACGCCGACACGGCGGTGCCGACGCCGTCGCCGATGAATCCCGCGCCCATCGAGGTGTCCAGGTTCTGGCCGGTCATCTCGGCGACGGCCTTCACGTGCCCGGCGTTCTCCGCGACCAGGGCGATCACGCCGGGGAGGACGACCAGGATCGCGGCGGCGGAGAAGATCGGCAGGTGCGGCCCGGCGAGCGTGCTGCCGTCGGGCTTGGTGATGGTCTGCGGCAGGCCGACCCAGTCGGCGGCCTTGACCGCGGCGAGGCTCAGGCGGTCGCTGCCGGAGGGCAGCGCCTCACCGGTCGCGCTCGCCCGACCGTAGTCCAGCCCGACGACGTCGAACAGCCAGGACAGCGCGGTGCCGAAGACCAGGCCCAGCAGGATCGCGATCCGCGAGACGAAGCCTCGGGAGGCGATCGCCATGACGGTCACGAACACCATGGTCGCCAGCGCCACCCACTGGTCCTGCGGCCAGTAGGTGCCCGCGACGACCGGCGCGAGGTTGAAGCCGATCAGCATGACGACCGCGCCCGTGACGGCCGGCGGCAGCACGCGCGAGACCACGGCACCGCCGACGGCATGCACGATCGCGCCGATGACCGCCAGCAGGACGCCGGCGATCAGCACGGCGCCGGTGAGCGTCGCGGCGTAGCTCTCCCCCGAGGACCTGGTCTGCGCCGCGATGGCTGCGGCGGCGGCCACGAAGGACGCCGAGGTGCCGAGGTAGGACGGGATCCGGCCGCGCGCGACCAGCAGGAAGATGATCGTGGCGACGCCGGACATCATGATGCCGAACTGCGGGTTCAGGCCCATGATCAGCGGGAAGACGAACGTCGCGCCGAACATGGCGAACACGTGCTGCAGCCCGAAGCCCACCGTGCGTCCCCAGGAGAGCCGCTCGTCGGGCTTGACCACCTCACCGGGCGGGATGTGCTTCCCGTCGCCCTTCTGGGTCCATCCGATACCTAGCGCCATGGCTCTCCCTCGTCGGCTGCGCGACCGTCGCACAGGACTCGTCCCGGGACGTCGGGCGACGCGCGCCGCACCTGCCGCCCGGACGGTCAGCCAAGTTTTCCAGGCGGCGCCTGCCGTGCGCGGTGAGGCGCGCCGATCCCCGCCCGCGCCTGCGATCGACGTGCCGGCCGCCGGCCGTGGGGCGGTGCCGCCGCAGGCTGACCGCGCCCGGACGCGGGCTACGCGGCCGGGCCCGCGGCGGTGATGACCGTGCCGACCTCGCCGACGGCGCGCCGCGCCGCCTCGGCGAGCAGGTCCACGCGGGTGATGATCGCCGCGCGTCCGCCGTTCTCGACGAAGCTGCGCGCGGCACCGACCTTCGGCCCCATGGACCCGGCCGCGAAGTGCCCCTGCGCCTCGAGCTCGCGGATCCTCCGCAGCCCCACGTGACCGATCCGTTCGGGATCCGGCCCGCCGTAGCCGATCATCGCGGCCTCGACGTCGGTGGCGAGGATCAGCGTGTCGGCCCCGACGACCGGCGCGAGGACGGCGGAGGCGAGATCCTTGTCGATGACCGCCTCGACATTCTCCAGACGCGCGCCCCGGCGTACGACGGGAATCCCGCCGCCGCCCGCGCACACCACGACGACGCCGGAGTCGGCCAGGGACCGGGCCGTCGGCGCCTCGAGGACCTCCAGTGGGCGCGGGCTCGCGACGACCCGCCGCCAGCCCCGGGCCCCGTAGTCCTTCCACGTCTGCCCGAGGCCGACGAAGCGCCGTGCCTCGGCGACCGGCCGGTACCGGCCGATCGGCTTCACCGGATCACCGAACGCCGGGTCTTCGGCGTCCACCAGCGTGCGGGTGATCAGCGAGACGACCGGACGCCGGCAGCCCCTGGCGGCGAGCTCGCCGTCCAGCGCGTTCATGAGGGTGAGTCCGATCGTCGCCTGGGTCTGCGCGTCGCACCACGCGAGGGAGGCCGGCGGCGCGATGGCGAGCGCGTACTCGTTCGTCGCCAGCAGGTTGCCGACCTGCGGGCCGTTGCCGTGGGTGATCACCACGTCGACCCCCTCCGCGACGAGGTCGGCGATGTGCGCGGCCGCCTGTCCCAGAGCCGCCGTCTGGTCGTCCTCGGTGGCGCTGCCGTCCGGGGCGCTCATCGCGTTGCCGCCCAGCGCGACCAGCACCCGGGAGACGCCGGGGGTGGGCGCTGCGGCGGTCATGCGGCGAGTCTATGGACCCGGTCACGTCGGGCGGACGGGACCCGCGGGTGGCGTCCGCGCGGATCGCCGCGCTTCGCGCCCCACGGGGTCTTCACACGCCCGCCCGGCATAGACTCGATCATCGTGGCGACAGCGGTGCGGATCAGTCGGGTAAGCAAGCGTTACGGCGACGTACGCGCCGTCGAGGGCATGACCTGGACGGCTCCCTCGGGCCGGATCACCGCCGTGCTGGGACCCAACGGCGCCGGGAAGACCACCACGATGGAGTGCCTGGAGGGCCTGATCGAGCCGACCTCGGGGGAGGTCGAGGTCCTGGGCCGCGACCCGTGGAACGCCGGTCCCGAGCACCGCGCCGAGGTGGGCGTGATGCTGCAGGACGGCGGCCTGCCCAACGGGACCACGCCGCTGCGGCTGCTGCGGCACCTCGCCTCCTTCTACGTGGCCCCGCTGCCGGTCGCCGACCTGGTGCGTGACCTCGGGATCGACGCCTTCGGAGGGACGACGATCCGCCGGCTGTCCGGTGGGCAGCGGCAGCGGGTGGCGCTGGCCGCCGCGTTGATCGGCGATCCGCAGGTGCTGTTCCTCGACGAGCCCACGGCGGGTCTCGACCCGCACGCGCGTCTCGACGTGTGGCAGCTCATCGCTGCCGCGCGCGAGCGGGGCAAGACGGTCGTCGTCACGACGCATTCCTTCGAGGAGGCCGAACGGCTCGCCGACCGGATCGTGATCATCCATCGCGGTGCGGTGGCCGCGGCCGGCACGGTCGACGAGATCCGGGGTGTGCGAAGCCTGGAAGACGTGTACTTCGAGCTGACCGCGAAGGCCGGCCGATGAGCGCCCCCGCGACGACCCGCGACCGGGTGGTGGCGCAGGCGCGGTTCGACACCGGCGTCCTGCTGCGCAACGGCGAGCAGCTGCTGGTGTCGATCATCCTGCCGGCCATGGCGCTCGTGGCGGCTGTGCTGCTGCCCTACCCGGCGTTGTCTGGACCGCGCATCGACGTCGTCGCACCCGGCGTCCTCGCGCTGGCCGTGCTGTCCACCTCGTTCACCGGCCAGGCGATCTCGACCGGGTTCGACCGGCGGTACGGCGTTCTGCGGCTGCTGGGCGTCACGCCGCTCGGCCGCGGCGGCCTGCTGGCCGGCAGGATCCTCGCCGTACTCGTCGTCGAGCTGGTGCAGTTCGTCGTGCTCGGCGCGGTGGCGCTCGCGATGGGGTGGCGCCCGCAACCGCTCGGCGTCCTCCTCGCCGTGGTGTTCTGGTTGCTCGGCACCGCGTGCTTCGTGTCGTTCGCGATGCTCTTCGCCGGCACGCTGCGCGCCGAGGCGGTCCTCGCGCTCGCCAACCTCGTCTGGGTGCTGATGCTCGGGCTGGGCACCGTTCTTCCGGCGGCCAGCTTCGGGGCTCCGTGGTCGACGGTGGTCTCTCTGCTGCCCTCCGGCGCGCTGGGCGACGGGTTCCGCGCTGCGCTCGGCGAGGGGGTCGTCGACTGGCGGGCGCTGCTGGTGCTGGCGGTGTGGACCGGACTGTTCGCCGGCCTCGCGCGGCGGCTGTTCCGCTGGTCGGACTGACCGGCACCGGCCGCGCTGGCACGATGGGGTGATGAGCATCCCGTCGTACGGGCGAGCCGCCCCTCCGTCGGCGCCGGCCATCCGCGCCACCTCCGTCACGGTGATGAGCCCGGCCCCTCGGCGGCTGGCGGCCTTCTACGCCGCGCTGCTGTCGGCGCCGGTGACGGCCGAGGAGCCGGCGCGACCCGGTGAGCCCGAGGATGCCGGCTGGGCGCAGGTGAGCGCGCGCGACCTCACGGTGAACTTCGAGTGGGAGCGGCACTGGCGGACACCGCGCTGGCCCGCGCAGGCCGGTGCCCAGACGAGCACCCAGCACCTGGATCTACGGGTCGACGATCTCGAGGCCGCCGCGCGCTGGGCAGTCGAGTGCGGCGCCGTCCGCGCAGCGCACCAGCCGCAGGACGACGTCGTCGTGCTGCTCGACCCGTCGGGGCACCCCTTCTGCCTGTTCCGCTAGGTTCGCGTGCGTGCCCGCGGGGAACGCGCAGGCCCTGCTCGACCCGCCCGAACCAGCGACCCGCGACGTCTCGACGTCGCTGCGCCTATCGGCTCCGCTCGCTCGACGACCGTGAGAGGGGGCGGACGACGGTGACGGGGCCTGCCTCCAACGGTCGTCGCGAGCTCCATGATTACCACGGTCGTCGAGCGAGGCGAGGAACGAGCCCGACGCCGAGACACCACACCCCACGGTCGTCGAGCGAGGGCGAGGAACGAGCCCGACGTCGAGACGCCGGAACCCGCCGTCGAACCGCTCCACCCACGCGTTCCCGCGGGAACGCACGCGCCGCACGCGGCACCGGCGAACCGGCGACCGGGCGGTGCCGGGTCGCGGGTCAGGTGCGGACGAACGGGAAGGCGAGGGTCGAGCGGATCGTGCCGTCGGTGAGCATCATCAGGATGCGATCGACGCCCAGGCCCAGCCCGCCGGTCGGCGGCATGCCGTACTCCAGCGCGGTGAGAAAGGCCTCGTCGAGCTCCATGGCCTCCAGGTCGCCGCCGGCGGCCTTCATGGACTGCGCGGTGAGCCGATCGCGCTGGTCGACCGGGTCGATGAGCTCGGAGTACGCCGTGCCGATCTCGGCGCCGAAGGCGACGAGGTCCCACCGCTCCGACAGCCGCGGGTCGGCCCGGTGGACGCGCGTCAGCGGCGAGGTCTCCACGGGGAAGTCCGTGTAGAACGTCGGCTCGATCGTCTGGCCCTCGACGAGCGCCTCGTACAGCTCGCTCACGAGCTCGCCGGCACTCCGGGCGTGCCCGACCGAGAGCCCGTGCGCCGCACAGATCTCCGCCAGCTCGCCGGCGCTCGTGGACGGCGTGATCTGGTGCCCGGTCGCCCGAGCGACCGCCGTGTGCACCGGCACCACCGGCCATTCGCCGTCCAGCCGGATCTCGTGGCGAGAGCCGTCGGGGTGACGCCGGACCGCGATGGGCTCCCCGTGCACCGCGACCGCCGCGGCGACGATGAGCCGCTGGGTGAGCGCCCGCATGATGGTGTAGTCGGCGTGCGCCTGGTAGGCCTCGAGCGACGTGAACTCGGGATTGTGGCTGGCGTCGGCACCTTCGTTGCGGAAGTTCCGGTTGAGCTCGAAGATCTTGCCCATTCCGCCGACGCACAGCCGCTTGAGGTACAGCTCGGGAGCGATCCGCAGGTACAGGTCCGCGTTGTAGGCGTTGATGTGGGTTCGGAAGGGGCGCGCGGTGGCTCCGCCGTGCACCGGCTGCAGCATCGGCGTCTCGACCTCGCAGAACCCGTCCCCGGCGAGCGTCGCGCGCATCGCGGCGACGGCGCGGCTGCGGGCCTGCAGCAGCCACATCGACTCCGGGTTCACGATCAGGTCGAGATAGCGCTGCCGGACGCGAGCCTCCGGATCGCTGAACCCGCTGTGCGGGTCCGGCAGCGGACGGAGGCACTTCGAGGCCATCTCCCAGGAGAGCACCCGCAGCGACAGCTCGCCGGACCGCGAGGTGACGATCTCGCCGCGGGCCGCGACCTGGTCGCCGATGTCGACCGCCTCCCGCCAGAGCCGGAATCCCTCGGACGCGGGGTCCAGCATCAGCTGCAGCCGCGCCCCGTCCTCCTCGACGGCGGCGAACACCAGCCCCCCGAAGTCGCGGATCGAGCGGACGCGACCGCCGACCGCGACCACGGACCCGGTCCGGTGGTCCGGCGGAAGATCGACGAACTGCGCACATACCTCGGGGATCGAGCGATCGCGCGAGACCGCCGCCGGGTACGGCGACATCCCGGCCGAGCGAAGACGATCTGCCTTGGTGCGCCGCACGCGCTGCTGCTGGCTCATCCGCCGCGTCGGCGGAGCCACCTGCAGCAACTCGTCGTCCTGGCGCCGTACGGCGTCGTCGAAGTCCATCGCGCGACCGCCGTACGACACCCGCGTCGGGCCGCGCCGCTGATCGGGCACCTTGCCCGCGGGCAGGAAGCCCTCGGCCATGCCGGCCGCGATCATCGCGCGGGCCGCCGACAGCCCCGAGTCGTAGCACATGTACCGCGGCAGCCATTCCGGCTGATACTTCGCATTCGAGCGGTACAGGGTCTCCAGCTGCCACACCTTCGACGCCGCGCTCAGCAGGGTGCTGGTCAGCCGGGTGATCGGGCCCGCGCCGACCCGGTCGGCCTCGCTGAAGGTGGAGCGGAACATCGCGAAGTTCAGCGACAGTCGCCGGATGCCCAGCCCGTGCCCCGCCTGCAGGACACCCGCGACCATGAACTCGTTGAGCCCGTTGACGGCGAGCCGGTCACGACGCATGAGGTCCAGCGAGATGCCGCGCATCCCCCACGGCACGAACGACAGCAGGCCGCGGACCTCGCCGTCCCGGTCGTGCGCCGTGACCATCAGGCAGCGTCCGTCGGCCGGATCGCCCAGCCGGCCGATCGCCATCGAGAACCCGCGCTCGGTCGCGCCGCCGCGCCACTTCTCGGCGAGCGCCTCGAGGTGCGCCATCTCACCGGCCGGGATCTCGTGGTGGCGGCGGATCTGCAAGGTGTACCCGGACCGCCGCACGCGGGTGACGGCCTGCCGCACCTGGCGCATGTTGCGACCCTCGAGCGCGAACTCGTCGACGTCGATGATCGCCTCGTCGCCCAGCTCGAGCGCCTTGAGGCCCGCCTGCACATAGGCGCGCGCGCCGTCCTCGCTGGCCGACAGCACGGCCGGGAACCAGCCGTTCGTGCGCGCGTCGCGGGTCCACGCGGCGATCGCCGCGGCCCACGACTCGCGGTCCCCCACCGGATCCGCGCTCGCCAGGCTGACCGAGGCCACCACCCGGTAGGTGACGGCGGCCTTGCCGTCCGGGGAGAACACCACCGACTTGTCCCGCCTGGTCGCGAAGTAGCCCAGCGAGTCGCCCTCGCCGTACTGCCCGACCAGCCCGCGTACCTTCAGCTCGTCGCTCGGCCCCATGAACTGGCGCGCCCGCGAGGTCCGCAGGAAGGTGCTCGCCGCCAGGAACAACGCACCGATCGAGAGCACGGCGCCGATCGTGGCCACCCAGTGGTGCCCGTGATGGGCCGGGTGCTCGGTGAGGAAGGTGAACGTGATGCCCAGCGCCCGCCAGATGGACCAGTCGAGCTTCTCTCCCCAGCCCTGGAGGGTGTCCGGGAACAACGCTGTGAGCCCGAAGGTGACCAGTACCGACGTGCCCAGCCCGCCGGCCAGCAGCCCGAGGGCCCCGGCCTGCGACCCGGGGGCCAGCCGCGCGATGAACGCGCGCCGCGCGGCCAGCAGCACGGCGAGCACCGCGACCACGCCGGCGAGCTCGACGACGTACCACCGGTTGACCCCGCCGCTCGCGGGCGCCTCGAGCACCTCGGTCCCGCTCGTCGTCCGCCAATAGTCGAAGAAGACCGTCGACAGCACGAGCATGACCAGCAGGTAGCCGATCACGAGCCAGTACGCCGCGGCGAGCCGCCGCCGCAGCGCACCCCCGATGAGGATGAGGACGGCGCCGACGAACAGGTTCGGCTGCGCGGGGACGGCGACGAAGTTGAAGATCTCGCCGACGGCCTGCACCCACCGCGCGCCGCGGAACACCACCTGCATCAGGCACCAGAAGCCGCCGAGCGTGACGATCGCCCCGAACCCCTCCGCGACGCCCTCCTGCCAGCTGTGCGGCTGCCGACCGACCTCGCTGGCGACTCCCTGGCTGCTGCTGCGCATCTGCACTCCCACACGACGCCCACGCTGGGCTTTCGTCCCCGACGCTAGCGTGCCCGGCGCCCGGCGGCATGGACCCCACAGGTCGATGCCAGGTGCTGCCGGACCGCCCGGTCGCTATACGACCGGGCGGTCCGGCAGTACCGTGACCGGCAGATGCGTCGCACACGCCGCGCGAGGGCAGGAGACGTCATGATCGACCCGACGGCGAGGCAGCAGGAGCTCACCTTCGACCTCATCCTGTCCCTCGACGGCTGCGCGGCCGGAGACGGATGGCCGGGCTGGTGGGGCCTGGAGAGCCCCGAGTACCTGGACTGGCTCGCGCGGCAGCCCGAGCAGCTGACGGTGATGGGGGCGACGACGTACCGCACCATGTCGGCGATGGCCGAGCAGGCCGCGTCGCTCGAGATCGCCGCGGCGGAGCGGGCCGGCTTCGCGCAGCTCACCCAGGCGGAGAAGGTGGTCTTCTCCGGCACGCTCGAGGAACCGTTGCGGTGGCCGAACACCCGGCTGATCAGCTCGGACGCCGTCGACGCGGTACGCGAGCTCAAGCGCACCTCCAGCAGGCCCCTGGGCACCCTCGGCAGCATCCGCCTCGGCCACTCCCTCATGCAGGCCGGGGTGGTCGACCGGTTCCGCATCGTGCTGTTCCCGGTGATCACCGGGCGCACCGGGCTCGAACGCGTCTGGGAGCGCTTCGGAGACTTCGCGCTGCAGCTCCTCGCCTCGCGGACCTTCGAGGGCGGCCTCCAGCTGCTGGAGTACCGGCCCACGCCGCTCGCCCAGCCGCCCGGGTCGGCCTGGCAGCGCGACTCGAAGTGACGCCCTCGGCCGCTCTGGCCGACCAGGGGTCCCCCGCCCCGTGCGCACGATGGCACGAAAGTCCCGAATCCGGCTGTGGCCCTTGGTGCCCGCCCGGTCCGCCGGTACCGTCCAGAGCATGTCCGGCGGTGCCGCCGTCTTGGGCATCCGCCCAGGTCAGCGGCACAAAAACCGGCGCGGATTGACGACCGGGTGACGCGCCGGTCACGACCGGATTGGGATCGTGGAGCAGCAGAACAGGGGGCGGCGATGGATGGATTCGGGGGCGCAGCCGCGGCGACGCTGAGCCGAAGTACGCCGGACGCGGCGGCGCACCGGCTGCGGGCGCCGGATGAGCCGGACGCCGATGCGTCGAGCGGGCCGGCGGCCGAGGAGCAGATCGCCGAGATCCGGCTGATCCCGCGGTTCCACGTGGCGTACGGCGGCCGCCCGGTGCCGCTGTGCACCAGGGCGGAGCGGGTGCTGGCGTTTCTCGCCCTGGAAGAGGGTGTCTCGCGCCGGTCGATCGTCGCCGGAGCCCTGTGGCCGGAATCGACGTCCGATCGCGCGCTGGCGAGCCTGCGCACCGCGCTGTGGAGCCTGTCGCACGCCGCGATCGCGCTGGTCGACATCACCCAGAACGCGCTGAGCCTGCGTGCGCAGGTACGTGTCGACCTGACCGAGGCGACATCGCTGGCCCGGCACGCCGTGGACGGCGCCGGCTGCCTGCGCGACATCCCGCACGCCGTCGCGCTGCTGCGTCGCGATCTGCTGGTCGACTGGGCCGAGGACTGGACGGTGATCCCGAAGGAGCAGTTCCGCCAGCTGCGCCTGCAGGCTCTGGAGTCCCTCGCCGACCGGCTGATCGCCGACGGCCGGCTGGCGCAGGCCGTGGTGACCGGACTCGACGTCGTCGGATCCGAGCCGCTGCGGGAATCGGCGCACCTGCTGCTGATGCGCGCCTACCTCGCGCAGGGCAACCGGAGCGCCGCTATCGCGCAGTACCGCAGCTGCGCCCGGTTGCTGCGCGACGAGCTCGGACTCGCGCCGTCGACCGCGATGGCCCGGCTGCTCGACGCCGCGCTCACCGACCCGACGCTGGACTGACGCTGCACTCACGGGCCGGTGACGCGTCCCGGACGACGATGACCGCATGCCTGAGCCACTGCCGCGCCCGGGGCCGCTCGCGCAGGACGGCGCGGTGTCCGTGCTGGCCGTCCGCACCATCGCGGACCCGGCCGGTGGCCCGACCAGGTACCGGCTCAACCAGACCGTCGACGTCCGGTCCGGCGCGCAGGAGTGCCGCACGGTCGTCGGCCCGGACGAGCTGCGGGCCGCGGCCGCCGGCTGGGTCGAGCGGGTGATCGAGAGGACGCCGCAGCCATGAGCGCGACGACCGAGCAGTCCCCCGCCGCGCTCGCCGAGGGCCCGGCGGCCATCCTCGACCTGCTCGGCCGGCTGCTCGACGACGCCGAGCACCGGCCCCATGCCGGTCCCGGACCACGGGGGCTCGGTGGCCGCGCGGTCGACCTGGAGCCGATCGCGCTCGCGCTGGCGCTCGGCTTCCTGCTCGATCCGGCGTACGGCGCGTGTGCCGCCCGGCTGCGCCCCGGTGCGCCCACGGCACACCCCACGGTCGGGCTCGCCGCGCTCCTCGCCGAGGCCGACCCGATCGACGCGTTCGGGCAGCTCGACCCGGGCGGTCCGCTGGTCGGGTCCGGGCTGGTCGACCTGCTCGACGACCCCGTCGGGCCGGTGGCGGACCAGGCGTTCACCCTGGGCCCGGCGGGCTACCTGCGCCTGCTCGGGCGCTACCGGCTGCACCCGCAGCTGACCGGGCTGGCGACCGTGGCCGCCCCCTCGAGCGGTCCGTCGCTCGACGCGCTGCCGCTCGAGGAGCACACCGCTCGGCGGCTGGACCTTCTCCGGGCACAGCTGCGCTCGGGGATCGCCCGCGTCCAGCTCGCCGGCGCGGACACCCGGCTCGCCCGCGAGGTGCGCGACAGTCTCGCGGCGGGCCGCGCGGTGATCGCCGTGGACGCCGACCGCCTCGAGGCTGGGCACGCCCACCTGCTGGCCCGCGACGCCCGGGCACTCGACGCGGTCCTGGCGCTGCAGTTCGACACCGAGCCGGGCGACGTCGCCGCGGATCTCGCCACGCGCGTCCCCCTCGCGATCGCGACCGTGCCGCGCGCGAGCGTCCGGCTGCTCGCCCGCGGGGTCCCCGACATCGCGCTGCCCCCGCCGTCGGCCGGGCTGC